>DATBCN010000430.1:0-2066 GCA_036270475.1 Candidatus Angelobacter sp.
GCTTCCGGATTGGTGGTCTCGCTTGTGCTTCAGACCGGCTGCACGGCAGCAGCGGCGTGGCTGAAAACGCTGGTGGGAATTGTCACCATTGGCGTTCCTCTTTCCTCGCTTATCGGCATGGGCTTCTTTTTTACTGCTATCCGGCAAGCTGAAATGCAGGAAGCCTCGTCGATGAACCGCATTTCCGAAGCCCATAGCTTATGCGAGGACAGTACTCCCCTGAGTCCATCCAAATTAACGTAGGGTATACCTTGCCTGATTGGCATGGGGTTCTTTCTGGCTGCCATCCTAAGCATCCAAACCAAAGGATCGGTGGCTGAGTACGGGAGCATTTTCGCTCCTTTGCCAGGCCGGTAAGTTTAAGAAAATCCTATTTTTCAACCCCTTTTCTGGAAGGGAAACCTATCTTCCCAGTGTGAAAACATTTTCCTACCTCCCTGGATCAAACCCCGCTGCAAGCTGGCTCCCAATGGCTACTAAACATCCTCGAACGAGCCATTTTATACGTTTATTTTCAATAATATAGATATTTTTAACGCTAAAGCAACATATGCCCTTAAGGCCATGACCCTTTGGCCACCTTTGGCTCTGAACATGCACATATTGGGAATGCAATCAGCATTGAAATCGCTTGTGCCCGTGACGGAGCTAGCATGAAACATACTGTAGAGCAGAATTTCGACTTACCACCCGAGTCGGCTATTTTTGGCGCCTCTGAGGCAATGAAGAAGGTCCAGCGTGATTTGGCCCTGGTAGCCTCGGCAGACGTGCCAGTGCTCATACAGGGCGCCAGCGGCACAGGCAAGGAGATCATCGCAAAGCTCATCCATCGCGCCTCGGCCCTGGCCAAAGGCCCTTATGTAAAGGTCAACTGCCCCGCGATTCCAGACGCCCTGCTGGAAAGCGAGCTTTTTGGCTATGAAAAAGGCGCATTCACTGGGGCATACACCTCTAAGCCCGGTTTGATCGTCCAGGCCGATGGCGGCACGCTCTTTCTGGATGAAATCGGCGAACTGAGCCTGGGACTGCAATCCAAGCTGTTGCAGGTTTTGCAGGACGGCAAATTTTCCCGCATCGGCGCCCAGGAAGATACGCGCTCTGAGGCGCGCGTGATCTGCGCCACCAATCGCGATCTCAAACATGAAATCGCCGCCGGCACATTCCGTGAAGATCTTTTCTATCGCGTCAACGTGGTGAATATCACGCTGCCTTCTCTGCGTGAGCGCAGCGCTGACGTTCCCGAACTGGTTGAATATTTCCGCGCCCATTTCAACATGATGTACAACCGCAAGGCTGCATCTTTGTCCGCGTCGCTGCTGCGTCTTCTGCAGGCATACCACTGGCCGGGCAACATTCGCCAGTTGGAAAACCTGATCAAACGCTATGTAATTCTGGGCACTGAGGCTTGCATTACCGCGGACCTGGCCGAGCCGGCGCCCAACACTTTTGATTTTGAAGTTCCGCAGGAAGGCCCTGTGCCCTTGAAGAAGATCACCAACCAGGCCGTGCGCCGCCTGGAGCGGGAAATCATTCTCAAGGTACTGCAAAGCCACCACTGGAACCGTCGCCGCGCCGCGGAATCGCTCAAGATCAGCTACCGCGCGCTCCTTTACAAAATTCGCGATGCCGGCCTGTCGCCGAATCGCGCCACCGTAACCAGCATGCCGGCTGAAACCATCGTTCCGGCAAATCATGACGAGCGTGATCCTGAAGAAAATGGCGGACCGGTCCAGCTTATGCCTGTTGCGAAGGCCAGCAATGCTTAAGATTGGCGGCCAAAGAGTTCCCACCAAGACGCTGGTGCTGCTTGCGAGCGAGAGCATGTTGATCGTGCTTGGTCTGGCCCTGGCCACGGCGGTGCGCTTTGCCTCGTCGCGCTGGGAATACGCTGGCGGACACACCATTCTCCGTTTTCTGGTGGTCGCCCTGATGTGCGCGTTCGCGCTGTATTACAACGACCTTTATGACGTTGAAATCATGAAGTCGCGCGGGCGTTTGTTGATCGGTCTTTTGCAGGCCCTTGGAGTTGCGTGCATTGGTCTGGCCCTGATTTATTACCTTGCGCC
>DATBCN010000431.1:0-1514 GCA_036270475.1 Candidatus Angelobacter sp.
TCCAGGGTAATCAGGTACTTGGCAAAAACATCGGTCCCAATGGTTCCGTCAACCTCGGCAATCTCGCGCGGCGTGGCATGAATAAAGCAATCGTGAAATTCAAGTTCACCAATCGCCACCTTGTCGATCCATGCCTTATAGCCAACCGCCGGGCCGTTTTTGCCCACGCCTTCAAGCGCCTGCTCTGAGAGCTTGGTCGCGCCAATCTTTTCCGCCAGCTTCCGCGTGATAATGACGCCGGAAGAGCCTGTATCGAGCAACAATGTAACCGTGGCGCGATCATTCAGCCGCACTTTCAGGCCATAACCGCGCCGCGCCAGGCTTGCGCCAACCGTCAGCAATTCCAGCTTGATTTCCGTGCGCTCTACATCTCGGGCCGGGACCCACACCTTGCGTCCGGCAATGGCTTTCACAAACTCCTTATACTCGCGCTCATGCCGCTCGACTTCCGCATCATTGTGAAATTCAGCCAGATGTTTTTCCAGTGCGGCAACATTTTCCGGATACGGCAGACGGATGGCCCACTCATAGAACGCGTCGCCATCATCCGGATCAAGTTCATGCGCCTTGGCAATGGCGGCTATTGACTTGCCGTTGCGCGAAAGCACCGCGTCTACTCTTCCCTGCCCCAGCCATGCCCGCGCTGATTTGCCGTCCAGCTTGAGCGCGGCTTTGTATTCGGCTTCAGCTTCCGGAATTTTTCCGCGTCGGAAATAGACATCGCCGCGGGCCGCGTGGGCCAGGGCGGATTCAGGCAGAACAACCATCGCTTTTATAGAAGCTTCTTCCGCTGCCTTAACGTCATCTGCTTTCAGCAGACTCTGTACCAGACCGCCGTAAGCCTCAGGCAAAGGCTTTGCCTCAGTCAGCTTGCGGAATGCATCCGCCGCCCCGCGAAAATCAGCTTTGTGAAAGAGTTGCCGCGCGTCTGAAAGCGCATCTTGAGCAGATGCGGGGGCTTGCACCAGAAGCAGCGGAGCTGGCAACAAACCCAGCAACAAGGACCATAAAACGATCACAGACAGAGAACGCATGGCCTGAGAATACTTGCAGGAGCTGCGATTCGCAAAAACCCGGTGGACACGATGATCGACTTTTTTCCTACGAGTTAACGCAAAAAAGGCGCCTCTGCGCCTTTTTTGTAATTGATTCAACCCTGGGCTAATCCAATCTTGTTGCCGTCACCTCAATCTGCGTGCGCTTGCTGCTGTTTATGTCGTCCACGGTGTTGAGAATGGCAGGTTTCCCCAGCGTCAGAAGTGCCCAGGAATCCATTCGCGTAGTTCGAAAGACCGGAGCTGCCGGGCCGGCATTCCCGCTGCTCGCAATCTGCTCCGGGCGGACAAAACTGCTGATTTCAATATCGCAGTGCAACTGCACCCTGCGATCCACTTGTTCTTTCAAGGAACAGCGAATCGTCAATCCGGCATCAACATACGTCATCTTCTTTTCCTCCGTATACACGGGCACGCGCGTAGCGACCCGCACGCTCGAAGGCTGATTGTCGGTCCTGC
>DATBCN010000432.1:0-5852 GCA_036270475.1 Candidatus Angelobacter sp.
TGCTCGTATTGGTTGAGAATGTCCTTGAAAGACTCTTTGGGTTCGGCAACGGGCTGGTTTGGCTGGGCTTCTGAATCGGTTGGATTGGACATGAGGAATTACAGTCTCTAACGGCAAAAGTGATGCCCGGTTACGGGGCACAGCGTAAGTTTTTTGAAAATGGTGAGCGCGGCTGGATTCGAACCAGCGACCCACGCCTTAAAAGGGCGTTGCTCTACCAACTGAGCTACGCGCCCACACTCTTACTAATCTAACACAGGACAAATGACTTAGTTGATACGGCACGACTTGCCTCTGAAACGTGGGTTTGTGCGGTGTCAGTTCTCGTATCAGTTGGGCCTACCAGTAGAGCCGTTGGCGGACAATCACAACGAAATGAACATCACTCGAGAAAAGATGTTTCTGCACTCGAGAAAAGATGTTTCTGCGAGATCACTTCTTTTTTGTGAAACGGAAGAGCATCGAACTTCACTTTATATCAAGAGGAGGGAGAGGCCAGGCGCTTCACAATAGCAAGTGAAGGGCCCATCCGACACGGTGGAGAAGAGCATTGATCTTTCCATGTGATTCGCCATCAACATAAATGCGAATGCTGTTTGAAAGGAAAATGAAATGAAGAGAAGCACAATCACATTCCTGTTAGGTTTGGTTTTCACCATCTTCGCGCCCAGCGCGTTCAGTCAGAACTGCTCGCCCGCAGGGCCGTCATGGTTTGCTCAAGGTCAATCCTATGACTATATCGCTAACGGTGTGCCCGTCAGCAACAACTGCTGGGGTCTCACGAGCCCGGCGACATTCGTCACAGGCACCACGACCTGCGGGTGGTCTTCGAATGCTTTTGAATTTGGCTACGGGCAAGGGGGGGATGTCAGCCAGACTGTGACTGTCCCATCGTCTGACCAGAGAACTCATTTTTCCCTGAGCTATTTGGTGGACTTTATCGATCCTAATCATAACGCGGCATGGAACACATTGCAGGTTTACGTGTGGGACGCGACCGCTAATCAAGTCATTATTTTCGATAACTACAATGGGGGAATGCCGGAGCTTGATTGCTCGCGACGGGATTCAGCCACATTCAATGGCAGCCTCGCCGGCCACACTCTCGTGGTGTCTTTTCTCGGTTCATCGGGATTTACTGACACGCACATCCGTATCCGGCTGGTTAGCCTGTGGGGATGGTATTAAGACCGAGGACCGTGACAGCGTAAACAAATCAACGAGCCTCTTAGGCAGGGAGCGGGAGCCCTGCCGCCGGGCATGACCTGGGACTCCAGTCAGCGTTTTCGTTTTGGGTAACTTCTGGTGTCAGTTGCCATTTTGCATCGGAGCAGATTGGTGCGTGACAAACGCGGAAGCGGTGCGTGGCAAGTGGGTGCGCGTAACTCAAATCACCTAAAAGGGCGTTGCTCTACCAACTGAGCTACGCGCCCACACTCTTACTAATCTAACACACGGTCGCCCGTGTTGATCGATAGCGGTTCCCAAGCCCCCGCTCTCCGCCAGCCAAAAAGAAAGCAGCCCGTGAGAGCTGCTTTCATGCCATGCCGCGAAAAAGGCAGTCTATTCTAGAAACGGATTTGCGGCCCAATCGTCGCGCGGAAATTGTTCTTGGTTCCACCGTTCAGGAACATAATTTCGTCGCCTGCTTCCGCCCGGATGCCCAGCCAGCCCACATTGAACTCCACTCCGCCGCCAGGATAGAACGCGCCATTGGTGTCACCGTCAACAATCGTGCCAATCTGATTGTTAATGGCGCCCGCCGTTACCGGACCGCCTACGCCAAAATTCACAAAGCCGCCCTTGAGCAGGCCAAATACCCTGACCGCGCCTGTGGTTTGGATCTTGAGACCAAACAATCCGTGCAGCAGCCGCAGGTTGGAGCGGACGGTGCTGGTGACTACGCCGGTAGTGATGGTCTGGGTCTTGTTGCGCTCAAAGTCATACGCCATTTCGCCTTCCAGGACCACATGTTTGCGGATGTTCACGCCCAACCGCGCTCCCACGCCCAACAGGTTCAGATCGGCAGGTTGCAGGCGGGTAAAGTCAGCATACACGCCAAGATTTCCGTGGTTTTTATCGTCACCGCTGCTGTTGCTTTGGGCTGAAGCCGCCGGCGCCAATGCCGCAACACACAGCGCCAAAGCGCTTAATATTGCAATACGTTTCATGTCGTTCCATCTCCCGAATAGAAATTTTCACTCCCCACCACACACTCGTACGGCCATTGCTTTTTGGGAACGGAAAAGCGCTAGCACAGTGGACTATTTCATACGATGCCCCGCTCCTGCAGGAGGTGGGCTGGCCTAAGCAGCTCTTTTCCTAAGAGGGAAACACCCTTTTTTTCACGTAGACACAGTTTACATAGCCTTATCCCGGCATTAAACTCATGGCGTCCCAATGCTATCACCCCGCTCTGCAGAGGAGGGCGCTCATGCCTAACGGAACCCTGGATCTGATGAAACTGGATGGTCAACCGGTGACTTATCAGATCATGTTTGAACAAAATGCCGGCGGCACGTTTGTGGCCCGCATTGACTCGGATGAACTCGTCCCTTTTCTGCATGAAGAGATGCGCGTGGAACTCCCCACCGCTGAATCCGCGGCGCAACGCCTGGCAAAAGAAGACCGTGTCCGGCTGCAAAACATCTTTCTGGAAGAAAACAACCTCCACGCCGTGATGGACTACATGGAAGAGGATATATAGGGCGTCCCTTGCCCTGAAATTGAAAACCCAACACCCTTGAAACACAGCGGAGCGGAAGCTGCGGAGGAAACCGGGCAATGACCCGGTATGTTCATCCGGGCTCGAGTTTTTCGCTTTTCCAATTTTGGCGATTTTGGCAATTACGGCGATCCTGGCAATCTCTTCTTCAGGTCTTCCGCAATCTGTTTCCCATGAAAGCGCCCGTTCTCAATGAATATCTCGCTCGTCCGCGAGCCAGCCACAACACAGCCCGCCACATAGATTCCCGGAACGTTGCTCTCAAAGGTCTGCGGATCGCAGACCGGCTTCATCTCTGGCCGCGTCAACTCAATGCCCAATGACTGCAGAAACTCATAGTCAGGATGGTATCCGGTGAGGGCAAACACAAAATCATTTTTGAGCGTCTCTTCACCCGCGGTCGTTTTTATGCGCACGGAGTCCGGCTTGATCTCCAGCACGCAGGTATTAAAGTGGGCTTTGACTTCGCCGTTCTTGATGCGGTTTTCAATGTCAGGCTTGATCCAGTACTTCACGTTGCCATGGACCGCCGGCCCGCGGTGGACCATGGTTACGCGCGCCCCGCGCCGCCAGAGTTCCAACGCGGCGATCGCCGCTGAATTCTTGGCCCCCACAATGAGCACATCCATATCAAAATATGGATGCGGCTCCTTGTAATAGTGCATCACCTTGGGCAGGTCTTCGCCGGGGATTCCCATATAGTTCGGCCGGTCGTAGTATCCGGTGGCTACAACGATTCTTCGTGTGGTGTATTCGTGGCCGTGGTTGTTGCGGTCCTGCGTCTGTACCTTGAAGGCCCCGTCATAGCCCGTGACTGACGCCACGCGCTGATACTGGCGCACATCAAGCCGGTAGTGTTGGGCCACGTTGCGATAGTACTCCAAAGCTTCAGCGCGGTTGGGCTTCTGGTTGGCTGAATTAAAAGGCAGGTCCCCAATTTCCAGCAGCTCCGGGGTAGTGAAAAAAGTCATGTGCGCGGGATAGTGAAACAGCGAGTTCACCAGGCAGCCCTTGTCCACCAGCACCGCGCGGAAGCCGGCGCGCTGCGCCTCAATCGCGCAGGCCATGCCTGTTGGTCCCGCACCGATTACCAGCACATCAAAGTGATTGCCTTTGTGGTCCATAGAAACCTTCATTCTACAGGCATCGGACACAACGCTCCGGTAAGCGTGGTCTGCAAAAAACATAGGCCCAAAGAAAAGCCGCTCCGCCAATCGACCAGACATGCACCTTGGTTTTGCCGCGAAACAACTATTTCAGTGTTTAGGGTTTCAATGCACAAGACGAATCGACCATAATTCCCGAGGGGGGCCGCCTCGAATGTCCGTGGGCGTTGCCGGCGGCGGGACCAACCCTGTACCACGCCGCAACTTGTAATACGAACACAGTAAGGAGAAGTGAGTGATGTCTGAAATACAGATTTTGCATGGCGCGCAACGAATTGGCCGTGTGGCCATCTTGAGCTTGGTTGCATTCATATTGTGCTGCGCGCTGGCAGCGCCCGCGGTTGCGCAGGGCCCGCCATATTATCCGCCAGAGCAGCTTGAGCGGCTGGTTTCGCGCGTCGCCCTGTACCCTGATCCATTGCTCGCGCAGACATTGGCGGCGGCAACATTTCCTGACGAAATTCCTGAAGCCGCGCGGTGGTCTGACCAGCACCACTATCTCACTGGCGATCAACTTGCCTGGGCCATCCAAAGCGACCGCCTGCCCTGGGACCCTTCCGTGCAGGCACTGTTGCCCTTTCCTTCTGTACTGGACATGATGGCCTCTGACATGAACTGGACGAGCGACCTGGGCGATGCATTTCTGTCTCAGCAACAGGACGTGATGTACGCGGTGCAAAGAATGCGGCAGCGGGCGCGTGACTTCGGCTATCTGCGCAGCGGCCCGCAATATGTCGTGGGCGGCGGGCCGTATATCACGATTCTGCCGGCGCGTCCTGACTATGTGGTCGTTCCCTATTACGATCCAGTCGTTGTTTACGCACGGCCGCGGCCTGGATTCTTTGTGGGCGCTGGCATTGGCTTTCGTTTCGGCGTCGCTCTGGGAGTGGGGTTCCGGCCCTGGGGCTGGGGCTACAACCGCATTGCCTGGGACCGCCGGGTTGTTGTCATCAACAATGCTCCCTGGGGAAGGACCTGGGTAAATCGCCGCGAATACGTTCACCCATATACTGTCCGGCGTTACCACGATGAGCGCGCCGAGGAACGGCACGAACTGTGGGAACGCAGTGAGCGTGAGCGCTCCGCGCAACGCTACAGCCATGAACGCGTGGAAGAACACAGAAGAGACGGCCATGAAGAACACGGAAGAGACGACCGGAAACGCGATGACCACGACCGGGACGGGCATGGACGAGACGCGCGTGGTCACGACGATCATGGTCATGACCATGACGACCATGGGCACGACAGAAACTAAATTGCAAATTGAGCAAACCCAGAGCGCGGCCCACAGCCGCGCTTTGTTTTTTGGGGAGAGAATTTTGCCAGCAGGACCCGGCAGCGCCTTAATCCCAACGAACTAGAACTTCTTCACCTCCAGAAAATCCAGCAGCTACACTGGATTTCCTTTAGACTGCTGGAACATCGCCACCGTATTCCCTCGCCACTCGGAAAGAGTTCCCCCCAAATGAGAGAACTGAAGCAACTGTCACGCCCGAGTTTTGCCATTACACTTGTTACCATTGCCCTGCTTGCTGGATGCGGCGGGCATTCCGTCTCAGCACCCACCTCTTCTGCTTCCAGCCCGGGGTCCGGCACCGGAACCACGCCGAGCAATGCCAAAACAATCTCTGACATCCAAAAGCTTACCGGATGGGAAAACTGCAGGGCCTGCACCGGCAGCGCTCCAGCGGTTTATTCCCTGACGCAGGGTATCGCCTCGCCGTCTCTGAGCGGCGCGGCCGCAAGGTTCCAACTGCTCTCCGGGACCCAGCCCTTTGGCGGCGCTCTGTGGTTCAAGTTCCTGGGTGCGCAAAACAGCGCCACCCATTTTGTCTATGACCTGAATTTTTACGTGGACAATCCGGCGGCGGCGCAGGCGCTGGAGTTCACCGTGAACCAGAGCGCCGGCGGCAATCTTTATAGCTTTAACACGCAGTGTGATCTGGTGGGCCAGCATG
>DATBCN010000433.1:0-6810 GCA_036270475.1 Candidatus Angelobacter sp.
CCGTATTCGTTCGCACGGCATCATTGCCGGCCTTATCACCAATGGTTATCTGCTGACGCCGCAGCGCATACAGCAGTTGAACCAGGCCGGACTTGACCACCTGCAAATTTCCATTGATAACGTCAAGCCCGACGATGTCTCCAAGAAATCGCTGAAAGTGCTGGACAAGAAGCTGCAGTGGCTGCGCGAACACGCCGAGTTTCACGTCAACATAAACTCCGTGATCGGCGCGGGCGTAAAAGAACAATGGGACGCCGTCACCATCGGCAAACGCGCAGTGGAGCTGGGATTTACTTCCACCGTCGGCATTATTCATGACGGCACCGGCCAGCTTCGTCCGCTGGACCACGAAGCGCAAACGGTTTTTGCCGAAATGAAAAAGCTGGGCAAGCACAGTTACGCCCGCTTCAATCATTTCCAGAACAACATCGCTTTAGGCAAGCCCAATAACTGGCGCTGCCGTGCCGGCGCCCGTTACCTTTATATCTGCGAGAACGGCCTGGTGCATTACTGCTCCCAGCAGCGCGGCTATCCCGGAGTGCCGCTGGCTGACTACACCGTTGCCGACATACGCCGCGAATTTCTTACTCCAAAATCCTGCGCGCCCAATTGCACTATCTCCTGCGTACACCAAACGTCATTGGTGGATTTTTGGCGCAGGCCGCAAACGCTTGCCTCCCACACCGATTCCGGGCCTGCTGCCCATCAGGACTTGGTACAGATCAAAGCTCAGCGTGAACAAGAATCTGTGATGGCGGATTAGCCCTTGAGCAATTCAGGATGTGACTTGCGCAGCCAAGCTGTGACTTGGCTATGCAGCTCGGTCGCAAGCTTTGCTACTTCCTTCAACTCCTGGTCCGACACTGCTCCGGCCACATCGTAAATGGATTTGTTGCGCTTGTTGCTGAAAACTTTCAACTTCTGTATCAACCTGGGATCTGCATGGATGGTGTGTTCCAGAGATTCGATAATCTTGGTATGGTGGCCAGTTTGTGTGGCTGTGCGATAGCCCGTCGCGCGAAGAGCGATGGTGGCCGCAGTCAGTGCGGCGGTGAAGGCTGCAACAAAGCGAAGATCGGCGGATATGGCGTTTACCTTTGCATCATCCAAACTTCGCCGCACGATTCCTTGTAGTGCCTTGATTTCGTTTGCGCTGCTGGCTTCGCGCCGCAGCCATCCGTACTCCAGCCATTTTTCTAAGCTCATCTTCGTTGCCTAGCAAAAATACCTTAGGCCCCTCCACCACTACATTCAAAAAATGGTTGCCATCTCTCAACTTTTGTTTGAATTCCTCTACTGAGTATACGGTTGGATTTACAGTGCGACCCACAGCAGTTTCGGTTTGTGACAAATAAAAAAGGACATCGTCCAGCGCAACACCACCGACGATCAGTAGATCAATATCACTTTCAGCCGTTTCCGTCTGGCGCGCTACCGAACCATACACAAAAGCGATGGTGATTTGTCCGGTTACCTTCTCTAGGGCGGAGCGCAGCACATTGAAAATCCCGACTGTTTTGTTGACCAGCGCTCGCATCTCGGCGAATACTGGATTGGCCTGGTTGGCCCGGTAAAAGACCTGGTTCCCGATCGATGTTCTAGTCAATAGGCCAACCGAAGCCAACTTCTCCAGTTCGCGGCGCACGGAACCTGCACTTATATGAACGTGGCGCGCAATCTGGCGCACGTAAAACGCCTTATCGTGCCATCCGTACAGCAAAGCCAAGATCCGGCCACGGATTTGTCCAAACAGCACGTTCGATAGGGCAGATGGTGTACTCATTTTTAGAACAAATGTACTCTAATTGAGAACAAAATCGCAAATTTTGTTTTACGGCTTGAATCCCACTGCCGTCCACAACGCCGCCGGTTGATACATTCTTCCCCGGGCAAACACCATGCTCACCTTGCGGATGTCGCTGATGTTTTCCAGCGGATTACCATCCACCAGAATCACATCCGCGCGTTTTCCGGCTTCAATTGTTCCTGACTCTTTTTCCATGCCCATGGCGCGCGCCGACACAAGCGTAGCCGCCTGGATGGCTTCCATCGGCGTGAACCCGGCTTGTACATAGAGCTCAATTTCGCGGTCCACGCTAAAGCCGGGTACTGCCTGGTCAGTTCCGGCGACGATCGGCACACCAGCCTCATGCAGAATGCGTACCGTGGTCATGAACAACCGGAACCGCGCGGCGGACTGTTGGCTCTCTTGCGGCGGCGCGCCCATTGTCTCCAGCCCTTCTCGCAGCTCCGGCGCCACTTTCAATATTCCCGGCTCAAACGCGGAAAGCGGTTTGTCCGTGGAGTGCGTGATGATCTCCATCAGCGCCAGCGTTGGATCAATCACCGTATGGTGCTGCAGCAGCAGTTGGACCACTTTTTTCACTTGCGGTGAATCGGCGTCGATTGTGTGGCTCTTGGGATCGCCCATCACCGCCGTCAGGTAGCTGACATGGTTGATCTGGTCCATGCCATCTTCAATTCCTTCAATCGCATTCATGCCCTGCGGAATATGGCCGGTCACGGTCATGCCCAGCCGGTGCGCTTCAGCCGTCACCACTTTCAGTACCTCCGGCTTCACCGAGCTGTAAACCTTGATTTGCTGGAAGCCTTCTGCCTTATATCGTTGCACTTGTTCGCGCGCCTGCTCCGGCGTGTCCACGCGGACCACGCCAAGCGAAAACGGACTGGTGCCATCCACCACGCCAGCCATCACCAGCCGTGGGCCAATGCCGCGGCCTGTTGCAATGGCATCACGCGCGGCCACGATAAACTCGCGCTCATTGCCCACATCGCGCGCCGTGGTAACGCCCGTTGCCAGATAGATTGGCCCCCACTCCACCTGTTCAAAATGAGCATGCATCTCCCACAAGCCGGGAAGCACGCTCTTGCCGGATGCATCCACAATCTGGGCCTCCGCCGGAACCGGCGTACTTACGGCAGGCCCTGCGGCGGCAATTTTTCCATCCTGCAAAATCACTATGCCATTTTCAATTGCGGGTTTCCCGGTGCCGTCAATGATCCGGGCGCGCACAATGGCTGTAATTGTGGGCGCTGGCGTGCTGAATCCCGCAGCCACTTTTGCCAGGTTGGCCATGCCGTCACGGGCCGCGCCGGTCACAAATGCCGCCAGGCCGTTTTCATAGCCGTCAGCCACCGCCTCAAAGTGGTCCATCTCCGCATCAATACTGACCAGGGCGATTAGGTGGTCTTGCGCGTCCAGCCAGATTGACTCCATGCCCCAGATCAGCCCGCGCACGGAAAGCTTGTGCAGCTGGACCTTCTTGCTGCCGATGGTGAAGGTCTCCATGCCAAGGTCTTGAATCTGCACTTCGCCGCGGGGAAGCGTCTTCAATGTTTTTGGGCTGCCGTGCGACCGCCAATAGCGCACCAGCATCATCTGCACGGAAACCGGCGCGTAACCTTGTATGTCAAAGAAGTTTTCTCCCGGCGGGACCGTTATTTCGCCCGCGCCGCGGCCATGCACTGAATTTTCTATCGAAGAAAAACGCGAGATCTTTCCCTTGATCTGGAAGTCGCGCGGCGTCAGGTCCTTCTCCATGGTGAGCGTGGCGGCAAGAGGCACGGCAGAGCCGCGATCGGTAAATTTAAAATCTGACTTCAGCACCACTCCACTTTGTGAGCGCGTCAGCGTGTATGTCTCGCGGCCAATCAACTGTTCGAACTTGTGCAAATGAAAGACGCCTTGCTCCGGAACGGATTGCTCCGTCTGCGCCCAGCAATAAAAAGACAACAGCACGGTTACAACAACACACGCACGTCTCATCGTTTTCACAAAGAACTCCCTTTGGTAAATGATTCAGCTCTCCAGCGAATGCCGCAACGCGGCGCGGGCCAGCGTTCGGGTGGAATCAATGGTCGGCAGCGCTGATTCACGGTCACTGATGAGCAACGGTATCTCGGTGCAGCCCAACACCACGGCATCACAGCCCTGGAGCTTGAACTGTTCTATCACCTGCTGCAAATATGCCAGCGATTCCGCGGTTTGCCAGCCGCGGACCAGTTCGTCAAAAATAATGGCGTTGATCCGCTCCTGCTGTGCCTCAGTCGGTTGAACATAGCCGATGCCAAGTTGCTCCAACTTCTCTGGATACACAGGGCCACGCACCAGAAACCTCGTGCCTGTCAGACCCAGCTTCCTGAAGCCGCGGCGCTTCGCTTCTTTGCCCACCTCTTCCGCAATATGCAGCCAGGGCAGCGGCGAATCCGGCAAAACGAATGGCATGGCTGCATGGACCGTATTGTCCGGGCAAATCAAAAAGTCTGCTCCCGCCCGCTTCAACGCCTGCGCCGACCGCAACATCAGTTCGCCGACTGGCGCCCATCCCGCATCGGCATTAATGGGCTTCATGTATTCAGCCAGCGCAATCGTATGCATAGTGACTTCAGGATGCGCGTGCTTGCCCATCAGCGGCTCGGCTTCCAGGCAAATGGTGCGATAGCAAAGCGCCGCGCCTTCCGAACTGCATCCCACAATGCCAATGTGCCTGCTCATACAAGAAAACCAGTCGTCATACAAGAAAGTCGATTTGGGAGAGAAACTTCAGCTTCTTTTCCACGGGAAGGAACGACGCTTCAATCGAATTGCGCGCCACCTCGCGCAGTTGCTCGTCAGAAAATTCAAACTCCTGCCGCGCGATCTCATACTCCTTGTTCAGCGAAGTCTGAAACATCGCCGGATCATCTGTACTGAGAGTGACCATCAGCCCGTTATCAAAAAACTTCCGCACTGGATGTTCCTGCAAAACCTCGCATGCTCCCGTCCGTAAATTGCTGGTAATACAAACCTCCACCGGGACCTGCTTCTGCGCCATTACCTCCAGCAGTTCAGGGTCGCGCGCCGCAGCCAAGCCATGCCCAATCCGCTCTGCGCCAATATTCAGCGCAGCCCAAACCGACTCCGGCCCCGTGGTTTCGCCGGCATGCGCCGTCAGGCGCAGGCCACTGTCCGCGGCTTTCTTGTACAGATCGCGAAACCACTCCGCAGGCCCGCGCGTTTCGTCACCGCCAATGCCAATGCCCACAACATTGCGGTCACGCAGGCGCGCTGCCAGATCAAAAACTTCTCCGGCCGCCTCCGGACCAAAGTGGCGCACGGCATCAAAGATCCACAGCAGTGACACGCCAAAATCCCGCTGCCCGCGTTCCCGTCCGCGCTCCATGCCTTCAAAAATCGGCTCCACCGGCTGCCCGCGCCAGCGAATCACTCCCACGCTCACGTAAACCTCTGCGTGGACCACGTTTTGCTGCTTCAGCTTTTGCATCAACCGGTAGGTCACCAGCTCATAGTCTTCCGCCGAGCGCAGGCGCTCCGTCACGGACTTAAAGGCCAGCAGAAAGCCGTTGAAATCGCTGTAAGAATATAGACGGCGCACATCCTCGTCCGTTAGTGCGTCGCCGCTGCCGGTCACGTCATAGCGGTTGTTTTCCGTGGGCAGGGGCGTATTATAACGGCGGCTCAGCTCCACCAGCGTGGCCGGATCAACACTGCCCTCCAGATGGAGATGAAGTTCCGCCTTGGGCAACGACTGGATGAAAGACTTGGAAGCCATCACACTTTGCCGGGGGAAACTGGTGTGGCGGCGAATTCACTGTGGCGGCGGCTATAAAGAAAATAGATCACCAGACCAACTGCCAGCCAGATAAAGAAGCGCAGCCAGGTAATTACCAGCAAGCCTGACATAAGCGCAACGCAGAGTATCACCGAAATAATCGGGAAGAGCGGCACAAAAGGAACGCGGAATGAGCGCGGACGATCGGGTTGATGCCTGCGCAGAAAAATCACTCCCAATGACACCAGAACAAAGGCAAACAAAGTTCCGATGTTCGAGAGGTCAGCGGCCTGCCCTATATCGACGAATCCCGCGGGCAAGCCGACGAGAAGCCCGGCAATCCATGTAGACCAATGGGGCGTTTTGAAAGTGGCATGCAATGTCGAGAAAAATTTCGGCAGCAGTCCGTCACGCGACATGGCAAACCATATGCGCGTCTGTCCATATTGAAAAACAAGCAGCGAAGAAATCATCCCCGTAAGAGCACCAAGAATAATCACAGCCTGAAAGAAGCGGTTGGCGCCGAGCTGCTTCAATGCATAAATTACCGGAGCATCACTGGCTTCACCGGCCATGGCAAACGTTTTGTACGGCATCATACCGAGTAATACGATCGCAACGCCAATGTATAAAACCGTGCAAACAATCAACGATGCAATGATGCCAAAAGGCAAGTCGCGCTGCGGTGTGCGACATTCCTCGGCTGCCGTGGAAACAGAATCAAAGCCGATGTAAGTAAAGAAAATGATTGCGCCGCCAGCCATGATGCCGGGAAAACCGCTGGGCGCAAAAGGATGCCAGTTCGCCGGCTTCACCAGCATTCCGCCGACCACGAGGAAAAGAAAAATCGCGCCAATCTTGACCATCACCATGATGTTGTTGGCCTTGGCGGATTCGCGCACCCCGCGGACCAGCAGCACGGTCAAGATAAATACGATCAGGAAAGCGGGAAAATTGAAGTAAGAGTGGCTCCATCCATCAGGAGTAAAGACGGGGGTTGACCATTTGTCCGGCAGGTTCACGCCAAATGCCGCTAGCTGGGCCTTGAAGTAGCCCGCAAAACTCACAGCCACGGCAACATTGCTTACGGCATATTCAAGAATCAGGTCCCAGCCAATGATCCAGGCCACCAGTTCACCCAGCGTTGCATAGCTGTAGGTATAAGCGCTGCCGGCAATTGGGATCATGGACGCCAGTTCGGCATAACACAGCCCGGCAAAAGCGCACGCAACAGCCA
>DATBCN010000434.1:0-5347 GCA_036270475.1 Candidatus Angelobacter sp.
TCGCACGGAAGAGCTTTCGATCGGCGCATTTGAGGCCGTCATTGGAATTGTGCTGATGGGCACGCTCCATACCACCATGGCCTGCGGCAAGCGATGGCTGAAGGAAGGGCGCAAAGCCACGGTCCTGAACATTACGACTACCTACGCTGAAAAGGGATCTCCTTATGTTGTGCCATCGTCGGTGGCCAAGGCCGGGGTCTTGAATATGACGCGCAGCCTGGCCGTGGAGTGGGGCAAACGCGGCATTCGCTTCAATGCTATTGCTCCCGGCCCGGTGCCGACAGAAGGAGCGTTCTCACGGCTGATGCCGGTGAAGTCACTAGAAGAAACGGCCAAGAAGCGAAATCCTTTGAAGCGCTTTGGCACACACCAGGAGCTGGCCGACCTTGCAGCATTTCTGGTAAGCGATTACTCCGGCTATGTGAACGGTGAACAGATTGTGATGGACGGCGGCGAACAACTCCAGGGCTCAAGCGAATTCAACCATCTGGGCGAAATGCTGACGGAAGAGCAGTGGCAGATGATGAAGCCGAAGAAGAAATAGACAATAGGGTAATGGGCTAAGTTTTCGTTCATGATGATTAGTAAGTGGTGGTTTGTCGCCGAAGTCCACTTCCCTTCCATGGAGGCGCTGCAAGCTTGCGCTGCTTCAGAAGGCGGGCAAGAGACGATTGGACACGCGATGAAGATTTCTTCCGGTGGTCCACCCGTGATCATGATCGCAGAAGAAGAGTCATTTAACTTCTAAGCTTTGCACTAAAAGGAAATTATTGCATTATTTTTCCGCGGCCCGCAGCCATCGCGGGGCCGCCAGGATTTCTATGAAAGCGATTCAAGTACAAAAAACCGGTGGTCCTGAAGTTCTCACATTGGTGGATGTTCCCGTTCCTAACCCAAAGCCGAATGAGGCATTAGTCAAGATCGCTGCCTCGGGCGTTAACTTTATTGACGTTTATTTCCGTGAAGGCCGGTATCCAGCGGCGCTGCCGTTCATCGATGGCCAGGAGGCATCTGGCACCGTCACCGAAGTTGGCAGTGAGGTAAAGTCGCTCAAACCTGGTGATCGCGTGGCTTACAGCAATGCGATTGGCACGTACGCGGAGTACGCAGCGGTCGCCGCGGATCGTTTAGTCAGCGTGCCCAACAATATTACGGACCAGCAGGCTGCTGCGGCTATGTTGCAAGGCATGACCGCACATTACCTGATCAACACAACGTATCCGCTCAAAAAAGGCGAGACCGCATTGGTCCACGCCGCGGCTGGCGGCGTTGGCCTGCTATTGGTGCAGATGGCCCGGAACATTGGCGCGCGCGTGATTGGAACGGCAGGCTCGGAAGAAAAAGCCAAACTCGCGCGTGCGGCCGGGGCCGATGAGGTGATCCTGTATTCGCAGCAGGATTTTGAGGCTGAGACCAAACGCCTGACGGACGGCAAAGGCGTTCACGTGGTCTATGACGGAGTAGGCCAGAGCACGTTTGAGAAAGGACTGAACGTGCTTCGTCCGCGCGGACATATGGTGTTGTTTGGCGCTGCCAGCGGGCCGGTGCCGCCCGTGGACCCCATCAAACAGCTCATGCAGAAAGGGTCACTCACGCTCACGCGGCCCAGCCTGATTCATTATGTTGCCACGCGCGAGGAGCTGGTACAGCGCGCCAGCGATATCTTCAACATGATCGCCGCGGGCAAGTTGAAGCTAAGAATCGAATACGTTTACAAGCTGAAAGAGGCGGCACAGGCGCATCGCGATCTGGAAGGCAGAAAGACTACTGGCAAGATTCTGCTGGTGGTGTAAAAAACACTGCACATCCCAGGTCTGTGCGCAACATCAAAAAAACTTTGAGGAGCATTATGTCGACCCTTGGATTTATTGAATACGAAAATGCCAGCCCTGAAGTGCGCGCGGTGTATGACGACATTATGGCCACGCGCAAGACCGATAAGGTCACAAATTTCTGGAAGGCGCTGGCGCATGATCCGGTGCGGCTGAAACGCACATGGGAAGACACCAAAGAGATCATGGGCGCGGGAGCACTGGATGCGCTGGTAAAAGAGCTTATCTACGTGGCCGTAAGCGTGAGCAACCAGTGCGATTATTGCATTGCCGCGCACACCGCCGCGGCACGCAAAAAAGGCATGACGGAAGCAATGTTCAATGAAATGATGGCCGTGGTTGGGCTGGCCAACCAGAACAACCGCCTGGTGGCCGGCCACCAGGTGGAAATCGACGAACCGTTCAAAGCGATTGGCTGAGTCGGTCTCGCCCACACTCCAGCCGAACTCGCCCATTACTCCGGCTGATTTTGTGCTGGGCCAAAGCCAGCGGCGCCGCCCGCCGAAGCGGACGGCCCGGAGACTAATCGCGGTCGGGGCGGGAATCGCGGTCTTTGCGGATCTTTTTCTTGGCCCTTTTGCGCGCCAGGGCCTGCTTTACGCGGCGTTTTTCGCCGGGCTTCAGGTAATACGAATGCCGCTTTACTTCCTTGATAATGTCCTCGGTCTGGACTTTGCGTTTAAACCGGCGCAGCGCATTTTCCAGCGGCTCGCCTTCCTGTAATCGGACTTCTGCCAAGCAATCCCTCCGTGCAGAGAATTATTGATGCACCTTAAAGGATACATCAGAGCAGGCTAAAATGCCGATACCCAAGCGCCAAAAACAGCTAAAACATGGCGAAAAAACGCGTGGGGATAAAACGCCACCCGCTGAATCGCTTCCCGGCCTAGTGTTTTCCATGGTCGCCGTGGTCGTGGTCGCCATGGTCATCGCCATTACCCTCGCCGCCAAGCCCAGTCCCCAGATGCACAAACCGCGCCACTGAAGGCACGCCCTGAGCGTTCAGAATAAACAGCAGATAGTATCCGGGAGGTGCAAGGTTTCCATTGGCTGGCGCTTTTACCTGCAGAGTGCCAGGCTGGATTGTAAACGTCATGCCGACAAGGCGTTGATCCATGTCAAAGGCGTGCGTAACCGCGCCAGCGCGGACCAGAACAATCTGCTTGATGCCAGCGGCGTCAGGCGTCTGCACTGGAAACGTTGTGCCATAGCCAATATTGTCCGGCACTTTGCTGATGACGGGCCGCGTGGCTGGTGTGCCGTTGCTATTAAAAAGATACGCGGGCGAATATATCTCGATGTGCGGCTCGTAAGTTTTGCGTTCCGGATTGCCGCCCATGGCCGCCACGGTTGCATCCGGCAGAAGCAGCGTGTTGGAGTGGTAGACCCGCGGAAAAGCCATGCTGCTTGCGGAAGCAAAACTGTTGCTTCCCGGATCATATAACTGTGCCTCCAGCACGCCGGTGGTGGGATCTTCATCCACCGTGGAGCCTCCGGAAACCAGCACTTTGCCGTTCGGCAGGATGGTGGCGTTTAGTTGAATTCGCGGCTTCACCATCGCCGGGCCGTTTACCCACTGCGGATTGGCCACGGAAAGATCAATCAGCTCAGTGGTGTTGGTAACGCTTCCGCCGCCCGGCCCGCCGCCCAGAATCATCGCCACCGGCTTAAAGCCATTGGCGGGAGTGAGCGGCAGCAAGACTGACGTGCCATAATCGCGGCTCTGGCCAAACCTGGTTGTAGCCACTGGTTTCCAGGTTTTGGCCACCGGATCAAACATCTGCGAGTTCGGGTTCGCGCCATCTTCAAATACCTTGCCATTCGGCAGCAGATGTTCGCGTGGATAAAGCGGCGGTCCGTTGAAAACCGTGCCCGCCGGGGTCCACGCGCCAGCTTTGAAAATCTGCACCGTCGTATTCACTCCGCCGCTGGTATCGTTCAGGCCGGAAAGCACCATCACCGAGCCATCGCCCAGCACGGTCCCCGTGGGATACCAGCGCCCGCCGCTCATGTCCGGCGCGTTGGTAAAAGTCTCCGTCGCCGGATTGAACATCGCGGTCTTGCGATAACCGAGAAAATTGTCATACTTCAGCGTGCCGCCCAGCACAAACGGCTGGCCATTGGGCTGGATCACCATGCCATTGCAGAACATGTCCCACTCAATGCGAAACGTGCGTATGATGTCCGGTCCCGGCTGCCACACCGCTGCTTCCAGCGTTTTATTGTCAGGATCATTGCCCGAACCAGCGATTACCAGAACTTTTCCGTTGTGCATCAGGGCCGCATGCACGGGATTGATCGGCATCAGCAGGGTAAGTGTGTCCCAGCGGCCGTTGGTTTGCGGCGCGGCTTCAATCAGGGCCCGCACGACCGCTCTTTCATGGTGCATCTCAGCCGGCTCAATGAATGGCTTTTGCTCTGGTTGGTCCTGCGGCTTTGCCTCGCCGCTTTGTGCCAATGCGGGAACCTGTGCCGCGCAGATCAAAATAAACACGCAGAAGAGCAGCTTTCCGCCGATCTGGTGACCTGTGGATTGATGCATGATCTTGAAAAAACTTCTAAACACGCGAGTGGACATGAGGATAGGCTCCTTTCGAGCTTTGGTTCCGGGGCCGGTTTGTCCTTGGGTGTAGGGTGAACGTTCCTATGGAACCATGCTGCGTTCCCATGCGTCAAGAACGCTGAATCTGATGAGTAAGCCCATGTTCCAAAATGGGCCGACGAGTTTTCAAGGTTTTTTCTGATCCGCGCTTTTTGAACAGCCCCACCCCCCATGGTCTCAATTATGATTCCAAAGGGTTTATCCTTGGTCACCCCCGGAATTTACCCCCAAAGCGTGTCCCAATCACGTCGAATCCACCTCAAACTGCGTCCAAATTGGCAAGCTATCGACCCCCAGTTTGGCGCAAGATGCCATGTTCAATATGCGGCAGAGGGGTCGTAGTCTTAGGTTTTCCATTACCCAATTACCAACTTACCCATTTACCAAATTTTCCTCTGCGGCCTCATCTTAGCGCACTTTCTCAAACGAACAAAGCACGAATCAGTACATCTTGACAAACCCACCCTGCCGAGCTGTTCGTTTTCGCACCAGGTCGAATGCGTGTGGCACATGGGGACCCCGGCAAGTCCGGTTTCTGCCCATACCCTTGTCATTCCCGACCGAAGTTCCGACCGACCCTGAGCGAACCGAACGGGGCGTAAGGCCGAGTGGAGGAATCCCGGCACCCTGTCCCGAATCCATACCGCATCAAGACGTTCCCACAAGACCATTCCATTTGAACCACATCGCCTGTATATTCCTTCTACCCCCCTGCAAGCCAACGCATGTCTGAAAGCTTCCAGTACGACGTCTTCCTCAGCCACAACAGCACCCAGAAGGACTGGACGCGCGAACTAGCTCGCCGCCTCCCCGAGGGAGAATTCAGAATTTGGTTGGACGAATGGGTTCTCCGCGGCGGAGATGTCAGCAGTATTGCCATGGAGCGCGGTATTGAAGAGAGCCGACATGTGGT
>DATBCN010000435.1:0-5965 GCA_036270475.1 Candidatus Angelobacter sp.
GTCTTCCCTGGATCAACACCCAGAACAACTTTCAACCGCTCAACTCATTGGATTGGCAGATTCACGTCTTTGGCGCTGTCACTGATGCTTTGCGCGTTCTGGCAAACCGTTGGAACGTTCCGGTTTTTTCCTTCGCCTGGGCGAAGCAGGCCCGATCAGCCGGATTCAGCCGGAATGCGGCTTATCTTGTCCGGCCAGATGGCCATATTGCGCTGGCCCAGCCCGAACAGGCTTCGCTGCAAATGGAAAATTATCTTTCGCAATGGCTCATGCTGCCCGGCAATTAGGGCAGCAAGTTTTCCCTTCTAAAAACACGGCTTTATAACAGCCGACTTGCTAAATTGTCCCGTGTAGAAGTTGATCATAAGGACGCAGCATGTTGGCTGAATGCTGAAGTGCTGACTGCTGAATGCCTTCTACTTCCCGATAAACCAGAAGAACAGCACGTTTGAAATCAGCATGCCCGTCACGGCGCAACCCAGCCAGAAATTTTCAAACCGGCTGTTGGTGGTCCGCATGATTTTGGAATTGTTGGAGAGCAGCAGAATATAAGCAAAGATCGGCACCAGAACCATGCCGGCAAAGACCTGTGACCAATAGAGGACATGTACCGTATTCACGCCAAAAAAGTCGATGACCACGGCCAGGAACACGGTCACTGAGATCATCACAAAAAACAGCCGCGCGTTCCACGGCTCCATCGAGAGGCCTGACCGCCAGCCGGCGGCTTCCGCCACGCTGAAACACAGTGACGCCACCAGAATCGGCAGCGCAATCATGCCGGAAGCGATGATCCCCAGCGCAAACAAGACCGTCCCGGCATAGCCGAAAGATCCCAGCGCCTCGGACGCGGTGCGAGTGGTCATGTTGGAGGGATCAGCCACATGCATGTGTGAGGCTGCCACCATCGCCGAGAGCGAAATCAGGCAGGCGACAAACGTTCCCGCGTGTGACTCAGTCACATGGGCGCGGGCCAGGCCTTCCGGCAGTCCACGCTTGGAGCTGGTTTGCCATACAATCACGTCCGGCGTCAGTAGCGATCCAAACACCGCGACCACGCCCATCATGTATCCGGCGTTGACCTGCATGCGCGGCAGCAACACGTCGCGGGCAAGCATGGAGAATGAATCGGTCACCCGATATGCCGCCAAAACATAAGCAACCAGGATCAGCGTGAGCGTGCCCAGTACTTTGGTCGTCGTTTGGTAATTGCCCACAATCAGCACATACCAGACCGTAAATCCCACGATCGCCAGAAAAAACAGCCGCGGAGACATGGTGAGCAGGGAAAAGCTGTCACTCACCGCCACAATGTCGCCAACGATCATGGCCAGGTTCACGCCCGCAATCAATAAAGCAATCAGCATCGCGGGCTTGCGGCCATAATGTTCGCGGATCAGTTCAACCAGTCCCTTTTTGGTTTCCTGGCCAATGCGCGACGAAACGGCAAACACGCAGAACAGCACTGGCACGCACAGGACTACCACCCAGCCCAGTGCGACGCCAAAACTTGCGCCTGCTACAGTGGCTGTAAGTACCGCTGCAGGATCAAGGTCCGCGGCGCCGGCAATGATGCCGGGCAGCGTACGGGCAGCCTTATGGAGCAGTGATGGCTTCGGATTGTCCGGGGCAGGCGCCTGCGCCAAGCGAAGGGCTTCCATTTTCTGTCCATTCACTTAGAAGCAGAAGCAGCTCTGCTAGTTGGTCAGCCTGGCCGAACTAAGGTTATATGGGGTGATTGGGTCAGAAAGGCGTCCACCCCCCACATTCTTCTGCCGTTGGAGCTTTTGTCAGCGGCCCTCCCAAATGGGACCTGATCACCCCGTCAGAGGTAGCGCAATAGTTATGCGAACCTGTGCTTGAAATCAATGGAGAGGCGGTTACCACAAATTCTTTGCAGGCAGCTTCACTGCCCGGCTGGCCATTCTCCGCCGGACTTGGCGCGGTGCAATCCGAGCTGATGGTGTATCTGTAAACGTTTTTCGGGCACCAGACGCCGGAGGTGCATCTTGCGCTTCCCAGGGTCCCTTCCAGCAGACATGCATGTGCGGCTGTTCCTCCGCCGCTGCATTCACCGCCTGGACCGTTGCCCAGAGCCGCCAGGTCCGGGGCATACCCCTGATTTGGGTAGGTTGTCTCATACGTCACCTGCAAAGTGCTAATGGTGCGGATTGTGCTTCTGGCTTCTGCCTCATTGGCTGTAATTCTTGCCCGCAACAAATTAGGAATCGCAATGGCGGCCACAATCAAAAGAAAAGGCAGGCTGAGATATCCCAGAATCAGTCCGGTTAGCGCCATGCCTTCACCTTTCAGTCGTCCGGCGCTGCGGCGGATCTTTGACCATGAAATATGCCCCAGAATAATCGCCGGTATGCCGGTGAGGAAGCTGAGGCACAAGGCAAATGACGCGATTCCCAGCACCAGGCTGACGATTGCGCCGCCATCCGTCTTTACCTGGCCTCCTCCATAATATTGCGGCTGGCCCTGCGGCGGATATTGCGCCTGTGGCGGATATTGCGGCTGCGCCGAGGGAGGGTTCAGAAACGCTGAAGTGGCGGAAGGCGCGGGCCCGCCGGCCGGCGGAGCTGGAGGCGTTGGTGGCACAGGCGCGCCCTCTACCGGCGTTGCGCACTGCGGACAGACGGTTGCATCCTCGGGCATATTGGCGCCGCATTTAAAACAAAACATGATCACACCTCATTCGTTCATGTTCAGTGTTTCGCAAATCGAAAAGTACTTCATTCAAATTGAAAAGGCAATCGCCGCGCGCGGTGCAGAACCACTCTTGCCAGCAGCCGGCGTTTCCCGTCAGGCAAACCGTTTCAGGGCCGCCTCCGCCGCAAAGTATCCGCACATGCCGTGGACTCCGGGCGCGGGCGGCGTGGAAGCAGAACAGAGAAAGACGCCGTCCAGCGGCGTGCGGTAAAGGCTGGCCGTGGGGCGCAGAAAAAGCTGGCTCAGTGAAGCCGCGCCGCCGGTAATGTCTCCGCCAATGAGGTTAGGATTATGCTGCTCCAGCTCCGCCGGCCCCATCGTTGAGCGCGCGGCAATGCAATCTCGAAAGCCCGGAGCAAACCGTTCCACCTGATTTTCAATCATCTCCGTCATGTTGCCGGTATGGCCGTTGGGTACATGGCAATAACCCCACGCCGTGTGTTTCCCCGCTGGAGCGCGCGTGGCGTCAAACAAGCTAGGCTGCGTAAACAACACATAAGGCCGGTCAGAAACTTCTCCGCGCCAGCAGAGCCGCTCTGACTCGGCGATCTCATCCAGCGTTCCACCCAGATGGACCGTTCCGGCCTGTGCGCATTCCGGCGCGCGCCACGGCGCCGGCTGATGCAGCGCCCAATCCATTTTGTAAACGCCCGGACCATATTTGAACCCCTCTAAACTGCGCCGGTATGAACCGGGCAGCTTTGCGCCTGCCATTTGGATCAACTGTCTGGGAGTAACATCCAGCAGCGTCGCTCTCACCTGCGGAAGCTGCTCAAGTGACTCGACGCGGCAATTTGTAATCAGCTTGCCGCCCAGCGATTCCAGATATTTGACCAGCGCTGCCGTTAGCTGCTGCGAACCTCCACGCGCAAAAGGCCAGCCTGCGGCGTGGCCCGTCACGGCCAGCATCAGCGCCACGGCGGAGGTTGTAAGGCTTTCCAGCGGCAGGATGGAATGTGCAGCCAGGCCGGCAAAAAACGCGCGTCCGCGTTCGGTTTTGAAATACGCTCTAGCCAGCGAAGTCGCGGGACGAATGGCCCGCAGGCCAAACCGCGCAAAGAAAAACGGATGCCGCGGAATTCCCGGAGGAGCGAACGCATCCTGCACCAGGTCTTGCCAGCGTGGGACCAGGTCGCCAATCAGCTTGCGATAGCCATCGCCATCGGCGCCCAGCGAACGCGCCGTCTCGTCGACAGAATGGTGCAGCATTGCTGCTGTGCCATCATCCAGCGGGTGCGCCAGAGGAGCAGGCGGAAAAACCCATTGCAACCCGTGCTCCTTTAGCGGCAGCTCGCGCAGAAAAGGCGAGCACACCACCATGGCATAGATCGTCGAGCAAATGTCATGGATAAAACCGGGCTGAGTCAGTTCCGCCGATCGCACGCCGCCGCCGGGAGCGCTTGCGGCTTCCAGCACCACCACGCTCCGGCCCGCTTGCGCCAAGCGAATTGCCGCGGCCAGCCCGTTCGGTCCTGCGCCAATTACTATGGCATCGGGCTTGGGAAGATCGAGACTGGGCAGATCAATTTTGGCTGGCTGTGTTGGCATTGGTCTCAGGATAAATCATAGGACTACCCGTCTAAAGTGCCGAAGGTCGTTGCTTCTTACGCGACGCTACAATTCAATTTCCCAATTACCAAATTACTCAATTGCCTAATCTATCAATCATCTTTTCACTCTGAATTTCCGCGTCACGGATTTTCCCTGGTGCGTCGCCTGCACAATCACCGCTCCGCGGCTGAGCACTTCCTCGGTAATCGCAATGGAGAGGCCGGCCGCGCCGGTGGCGTCGGCAATGCCGTGCGCCAGTTCCAGACCATCGGACGGCACAACTCCGCGCACCACAATTTCCGCTCCGGCTGCGGGTGCTCCTGAATCGAGCACCTGAAAGCTTACCGGAAGATCGGCGGCGTCACCAGCCGAGGCGGACGCTTTCCACTGCAATGAGAGCCCTGAACCGCCCACGTCCTGCACCTCGGCCCCGCCTCCGAGCACCAAATGCATCTGCCCTTGCTGAATCGCGTCAATCACGGCCTTGTGTTGCGTCTTCAACAATTCGTGCATGGCTTCCGTTGAGAATCCGGGATGCGCCAGTTCATGCGCGTAAGAAAACGCCTGCTTGCCTACGCATTGGCCTTTCACAAAAACCAGCGTCTGCAGCAGCAGGTCATTTTGCCGGGCTTCACTCTGGACGTGGTACACCACGTCAGCATGCTTCACGTCTGTGTTGAATCCGAAAATTGTCATAGATATTAATATTTAGTGAACGGTAAGAATGAAGTTCAGCCGCTGGCAACCGCACTTTCCCAGCGCTGTCAAGCACCGGCAATGCGCCAATTAGGAATCATTAACTCCATTCAAAGTCAAGGGCTTGACACTCCCGCGAATGGAAATTACATTCGAGTGTTTGGCATATTGCGGTTGCTCTTTCCATAGGCCTTTGCATGCCGGAAAACAGTTACTTCGCTCATTATATTCCGTTGCTGATTCAGGTGGTCGTAGCCATTGCCCTGGCCACGGTCATGGTCACGCTTTCTCATCTGCTGGGCAAGCACAAATGGTCGCGCGCAAAAAATACGGCTTATGAATGCGGCATTGAGCCCACCGGCGACGCACAACAGCGCTTCAGCGTTAAGTTCTACCTGGTGGGAATGCTCTTTATCCTGTTTGACGTGGAAGCGGTCTTTCTCTATCCCTGGGCCGTGATTGCCCGTGAACTCAAAATGTTCGGCTTCTGGGAGATGATGATTTACATCGGTCTGGTGCTCGTGGGCTTCTTCTATATATGGAAGAAGGGCATTCTGGACTGGAACGCCTCAGAAAAGGGTGGAAACTGATGCCGCTCGCACCCACCATCATTGACATCGATCAATTAAAAGACCGCGCCACAGTAGCCGATCTGCTGGCCTGGCGGGCCGATGCCGTCCAGGGCGCCCGCTTTGACCGCAATGAACTGACTATTTACATTGCCCGCGAAGCCATACGAGAAGCCTGCTCCCGGCTGAAGGCCCAGGGGCTTACCGACTTCCTCTCTGATCTGACCTGCGCGGATTTTTATCCTCGCGAACCGCGTTTTGAACTGGCCTATCATCTGCTCTCGATGAAACGCAAAGAGCGTGTACGCCTGAAGGTCCGGCTATCCGGGGACGACGCTTCCGTGGAATCCATCACTTCGGTATGGCCATCGGCGAATTTCTTTGAGCGCGAACTATTCGATCTGTTTGGCATACGTTTTCTGGGCCACCCCTAT
>DATBCN010000436.1:0-7709 GCA_036270475.1 Candidatus Angelobacter sp.
CTGCTGGACTTGTCCATCTTCGTCAGTTAACTCAACCATGCAGCTATATCCGGCCATTGGTCTTGCTCCTTCCAGAAAATTGCACGGCGCCAACTTGGTCCAGTGCCCTGGCGGCTGCTCTCTTGCGCAATGACCTCTCGGGTGTGGCAACCCGCCAGGGCGGGCCATGCATGAGGGATCCTGCAGATGTACCGAGCACTCATCGTGTCCCATGCAATGGCCTACTGCTGAGTATGGACAAACGGGCTGCAAGTATTTGCATCGATTGGCATCATGGGCTACCGGCGCTTCAAGAAGCAGTGAGATCTACTCCAATACCACAAGTCAAAAAGGTACAGCCGCACAACGATGAACAAGGCTGAGGCGGCAGCGCCCGAGCGGACAGGCGAAGTATTAATGCCGGAATGGCGAAACATAGATAGTGCTCAAAAATCAACTTCAGGCAAAACCGCCATCAGGCTAAGACACAGAAGTAAACGAATTTTGCGAAAAAGGAATCTTGATTGTGTGTTTTCATCAATGCCGCCAGCGCACCATGGATAGGTGCTTGCGCGGCATATCCCGCAAAAATTGCCAACTGATTGGGTCTAAGTAAGTACCCTTTTTACATCTGTGAGGGTTGATGAGCCATGGCCGCAGGCAATTCCAATTCGGCATTACGGCAGGGATTTGGCCAGCCGGTCCCCACGTTTGATCTTCCCTGGCTGGATGGGTCCGGTAAAGGAACATTGCATGACATCCTGATGGGCAAGAAGGGCGCGGTGATTGTTTTCTGGTCGGCGGTCTGCACGCATTGCAGGCGCTATGACAGCTATTTTAGTTCGTTTCGGGAACTATATCCGGAGATCGGGCTCGCGGCGATTGCCTCTCGTTACGGCGAAAAGCCGGAAGAAATGCAAGACGCAGTGGAACAGCGGCACTTGCTTTTTCCCATTCTGCTTGATGAAGACGGCAAAGCAGCGAGACAGTGGCATGCGCAACAGACGCCGCGCTGCTATCTGGTTACGCCAAAGGGAACGCTGGCCTATCGCGGCGCGGTCGATAATTTTAAGTTTCCTGCCGATCCTGAGTATGCGGCTTATCTGGAGCCGGCGCTTGCATCTTATCTGGCCGGTGATGTGATTGTCCGCCCTGAGACCGCAAGTTTTGGATGCGCTATTGAAACCACGTACTACCACTTACCCAGACAGCTATGAGAACACTGAACAGTGTGCGAGTGGTTGATTCGCTGCTAGCGGCGCCAGCCGGGTTGATGCGTGCAGGCTTAGGGCTGGCAGAGAGCATTGCGAGTGCCGCACAAACCACACTGGAACGGGTAGCCCGGATTGAAACCGGTACAGGAAAATTGCCCCCGCTGGAGGGGCCGCAAGACTTGGACCATGCGTTCTCCGAACTGGCCAATCGCACCATGCGCATTATCCATTTCACTCCCGCAGCGACTGAAGCAGTTCCAGTTGCAATAAAAGAGTGGCTGCAAGCGGCAAGGTTTTCTTTTCGTTTCATGGACTGGAAAGACCCTCGCAGTCTCGCCTTAGGGCTGGCAGCCCCATTTTCGCTGGCAACGCTTGGAGCACAGGCTGGCCAGCGCGGCCTCTTGACGTTAGAAGCAATCGGCCTTCCGCGATACCTGGAGTTCATCAAGTATTGCGTGCAGATTTTCTCCGAATTTCCCGTCTACGTGGGGCTTGAATACGGAGAGGTGATTGAGAAGCACAAACGCTGGCTTGAGCATCATCCAGATGATTCAACGACGCGAACAGAATTGGGTCGCACGCTGATCAAGGTCGGGCGGTTTGAAGAGGCGCGGGAAGAGTTGGCGCGCGGGGCTGAAGATCCAACAGCACGCTCTGTAGCCATGCATGAAATGGGCTTGGCATACTACAACACCGGAGACTTTACCGAGGCAATCCGTGCAGGTTGCGCGGCGCTTGAGGCCAATCCGAAAAACCAACCGGCGCGCCACTGGGTTTGGCTGGCGTCAGAACGGCTGGGAGGTTATCCCAGCAGTGTGCCCGCCAGTTTCCGTATGAAGCCCAAAGGCGGATGGGAAAAGACTGGCCTTCAATACGACGAGATTTCAGCCCTCTGCGGCCTGGATAAGACCAGCGGCGCCCGGGGAATTGCCGTATTTGATTACAACAATGACGGCCTACTGGATGTGGTGATCGCCGCGGCGCACGCGGGAATCTCACTCTATCGCAACAACGGCAACAGCACGTTCACTGATGTGAGCGTTCAGTCCGGTCTTTACCGGTCGACGAATGGGTTTGGAATTACCGCCGGCGACTACAACAACGACGGCCGCCCCGATCTTTGTGTTTGCCGCATGGGATTTTATGGCGGCGAGTGTGAGTTGTGGCGCAACAATGGCGATGGAACCTTTACCAATGTCAGTCAGGAGTCCGGTGTTGGCTCCTGGGGGCCAAGTTTTTCCGTCTCCTGGGTGGACTACGATTGCGACGGTTGGCTGGACCTGTTTGTCGCCACGAATCTTGGCGGATTGTTTGACCGGAAAACACCGAACAGACTCTTTCATAATAATCGCGACGGGACCTTTACGGATGTGGCGGTGGAAGCTGGAATTACGTCAGCGTGGCCAACGATTGGCCATTCATGGGGTGATTACAACAATGACGGCTATCCGGACTTGTTCCTGTCGAACGCGATCGGACCACCAGAGTTGTACCGCAACAATGGCGACGGCACATTTACCAATGTTACCAACCAGGCGAACCTAAACCATACCAACCTGGCGTTTGGCGCGCAATGGTGTGACATAGACGATGACGGTTGGCTCGACATCATTCAATACTCCTGGGCAATTCATGAGGACGTGGTGGATTCAATGCAAACGGGAGAAGCGCCGCCTTACGCGCATCCCACGCGCATCTACCGGAACAACCGCGATGGTACGTTCACCGAAATTGGCCGCGAGCTGGGGATCACGGAATGTTGGGGCAGCATGAGCGGCAATGCGGCAGACCTGAATAATGACGGCCATCTCGATATTGCTCTGGGGAATGGCGGCCCGCTCATGGACCGTTCAGAGCCTCTGGTGGTCCTGGAAAATAACGGAACACTGTTTCGCAACGTCACATATAGCGCCGGTTTGCCGCCGGTGGGCAAAGGCCACGGACTCAATTGCGCTGATCTATTTAATGATGGACGGCTCAGCATTCTAGTGGGGACGGGTGGAAACTATCCGGGAGACCTAATGACAAGCTCAGTCTTCTGTCCAAAGAAGCGCCCTGGAAATTACCTTGCGGTCCATCTCACGGGAACAGAGAGCAATCGAAGCGCGATTGGAGCGCGGTTACGATTAGTGGCCGGTGGACGGGAGCAGCATCGTGTTTTGAATGGCGGAAGCAATTTTGGATGCCTGCCACCGGACCAGCATTTTGGCCTGGCAAATTTGACCTGTGTTGAAAGCCTTGAGGTCTGGTGGCCAAGCGGAGTGAAACAACGGTTTGAGAACCTGCCTGTGAACGAAAAAATCTGGATTACTGAAGGCCAGATTAATTGGAGCAGAGAGTGTGCGCATTTTTAGCGTCCTTGATACAAGGCGATCCTGATCTGGTGGAGAGAAGAATGTCTGACGGCCATAAAAAAAAGAACGTCCCAAACAGGACACAGAATGCACGTGATTTCACAGAGGCCATGGAGATACTCGCCCACGCGGCCCAGGGGCGATTGGGCAATGTGTCTCAGTTGGCGTTCTTTGTGGGTGACGGCCTGCAAAGAGCAGTGACAGACGGCATCTTTGACGCATTGCAGCCGGCAACCTGGAGACCGGCAAGTCTTTTTAAAATGGGTTCCGCGCTGCTCAATCAATCGGCACAGCTCACTAAGATGTTTGTTTCAGGAGAAGCGCAAATTGCCTGGCAAGAGCTTATTAACAAGGTTGAAGTGTTTGCCCTGGTAAAAAATCTTGCGTCAGTTCTGGCCCTCCCAGAAAAGAAATTCATTCCACTTTCCGAGCTGGTTGAAAAAGCGTATAGCCTCTCTTCTTTTGACGCTCTATGGGCGGTGGAAGGAGTAGGGCACCATTACGCGGATGATCGCTGGGCGCGCCAGGGCCCACCGCAGGGACTATTATCGGAAGCAAATATTTCAGTCCCGACGAAGAGCCTGCTCATGCTCCATGCGGGCATGGGTCTCTGTTTTGGTGATCGGCTTATTGGCGCATTGACCACCGAATCCACACCGGATGAAGTGCGCGAAGCGCTAGAGCAGTTTGTGGCGCTCTGCCGGGAAAACTCCCTGCCGGGATATATGGGGGCCGCAGTTGAATCACTGGGAATCGTTACGCGGGATTTTTATCCGGATTTGAGCGAGATCATCAGCGAACAATTCCGCACCACCGCGCCTGAATTGGCCGGCTATTACTGGCATGGAATAGGCCGAGCAATTTATTTTTCCCGGAAGTTTTTTCTGCCTCACCTCTTTTCCATGTGGAATGACGTTGACGTGGAGGCGAGAACGGAACCGGAACGCATGAGCGTGCGCGCCGGCCTTACGTGGGCATTCACGCTTGTGAATATGCGGCACCCATTGATCGTGGAAAGTGCCGTGCGAACGTACGCAAGGGATTCCGCGCTGGCCCAGGCGTTTTCAAACGGGGTGAGTTCATGCATCGTCATGCGTTCTGACACCACGCCGAATGAGACTTTTGTTTCCAACTTCTATGAACATCGGCCCAACCCGCAAGACCGAGAATTGATGCGGGCCTGGCAGCGCCGCATTTCCGGGCCAGCCCGGGCAGGCGTGTATACGTATCATCCGGCACTCAGCGAACACCGCGCTCTTGAACAGGTTTTTCGCTATCAAGACCTGGACCAGCTTGCTCAATCTCTGCAGAGTCGATCTGATTCAGTGGCACCTCAACCATCAACGGCAACCGGGTGCGGCTGCGGCGAAGAGCCTTAACGAGTGCCGACGCTTGAATGGGTGGTTGGTTGTTTTTGGACGAAATTCCAAGCATTTCTAAAGACTGATTCTTCTATGGCAATCAAGATCGTGCAAATCACTCCACCGCGGCCGCTGATGAAATTCTGGTATTTGTATGTGAGTGCGTTTCTGGCTGCGTGGATTGTATTGATGTTGATCTATGGTCTCTTTCCTGAGGTCCTTCACCAATGGCCGATTGCGCTGGTGATGATTATGGGATCGCTGGTTGCTGGTTCCACACCCATGGGCGGAGGCGCGGTTTCATTTCCTTTTCTAGTGCTATGGCTGGGCGTTTCCCCGGAAAGCGCGCGGAACTTTGGACTGGTGATCCAGGCGCTGGGAATGACTTCCGCCATGATTTTTATTCTCTGCCGGAGAGTGCCGGTGCAAAGCCGTGCGCTGGTGTGGACCATTGTTGCCGCCGCTGGAGGAATGTTTTTGGGCACGTTTGCAGTTGCTCCGCATGTGGCCGGGAATTTTGTAAAGCTTATCTTCGCCTGCATGTGGATGAGCTTTGCCATTTTGACGATCTGGAAAAACCGGGAGTTCTGCTCCATTACCGGATCGCGTTCCATGACGAACCGTGCCGCCATGCAGATGGGAATCCTCGTGGGGCTCACGGGCGGAATTATCGCCTCAATTATTGGCGTGGGCGTGGAAATGATTCTGTATATCGCCCTGGTCTTGCTGTACCGGTGCGATTTGAAAGTTGCAGTGCCCACCGCGGTTTCAGCCATGGCAGTCACATCAGTGGTTGGAGTGGCTGCGCGCCTGTGCGCGGGCGAAATTTCGCGCGATGTAGTGATGAAATTCCTGGCCGCAGGGCCGTTGGTGATCTTTGGCGCGCCGATCGGAACTTATATCGTGAGCGTGATTCCACGCATCCGGACGCTCTACGTTATTTCTATTTTGTGTATCGCGCAGTTTGTGTGGACCTTGAGCCGGCTGCAGCGGACGCCAGAGGAGTGGGCATTTGTTGTTGCGGCAATCACATTGGCCAGCGCTGTCTTCTATTGGATGTACCGCCGGGGCAAGCGCTGCCTGAGCGTTCATCAAGAAGAATAGTCGCTTTGCATTATTGCCCGTGCAATGTGCATGCGGCACGATGGATCCAGGAATGGAGCATGAACTGGACCATCGCAGATAGCCGGGAAGTTGTGGGAGCAGGAAGGCACAAATCCACAACAGCCTCCTACTTCATCCCTGCTCCCTTCATTCGTCAGCTTACTCATCGCGTAACGACCTACTTCAGCACGGTTGCTAGTTCATGGTAACCACTCCATTTTTCGGCGAGCGTGAACTGGAGATAAGCTCTACGCCCCAGTTTCGCGGAAGCAGGTTGGTGCTGGCCACCATCATCACTGGGCTAGTGGCGGGAATTGGCTCAGTGGTATTTCACTATTTGGCTGACAGTAATCTGCTGGCATGGTGTGAATCGCATACGCTGAGGGCGCGTCTTCCTGTAGTGCTGGCCGTCCCAACCATCGGCCTGTGTCTCATCGGAGTGGTGTTGCAGCTTTTACCTGGGAGCCGTATTGGCGGAGTTAAAGAGGTATTTGAGGCCCTGCAGAAACATCACGCTGTTATTCCGGTGGGCCGGATACTAAATGTGATTTTGAGCGCGCTGGTGCTGGCATTTGGCGGGTCCGTTGGGCCGGAAGGCCCGATGGTGCAGTTGGGAGCGCTGGTCGGGAGCCAGATAGGCCAGCGGACTGGACTTGCGAGACATCATCTGGCGACCATGGTGCAGGCCGGCGCGGCGGCTGGAATTGCCGCTGCATTTCGTTCTCCCGCAGGAGGCGTGCTGCTGGTGCTGGAACTTTTCGGCGCACGATTTAATCGTGGTCTGGCAGCGATTGGCGCTGCCGCAGTGATTGGATATGTGGCCAGAACGGCGATTGTTGGCGACGCTTATCCATTTCGTCCGGGGGTAACTTTAGTGACGTTGCCGCTGGCCACATCATTCCTAATTGTGCCCATCATGGGGTTGCTTGCCGCACCGACTGGCCATTTCTTCATACGGATATTCAACCTCTCCAGGAAAATGTTTCCCATCCGTTGGCCGCTGGCCGTGCGCGTGGCCATGGGCGGGTTGATGGTGGGAGGAATCGCAATCAGATTTCCTCAAGTGCTTTCCGCAGGGTATCCGGTGATTGAGCACAGTTTGAATCAGAGTATCGGGTTTGAACTGTGCGTGATCCTGCTTGGGCTCAAGATGGCGGCAACTTCCATCACATTTGGATCGGGCGCTGTGGGTGGACTGTTTGCGCCTACGCTGGTGATTGGCGCAATGTACGGCGGAGTGTTTGGGTTTGGCCTGCACCGCCTTGCTCCTGCCGCGGTTCCTCAGCCTGAGTTGTTTGTGCTGTTGGGTATGGTCGTAATGTTTGGGTCCATCGCCAAGGGATACTGGAGCGGTCTGCTGATGGTTGCCGACATGAGCGGCTGCTATCACCAATTGTTGTTGCCGGGAGTAATCGCCGGCGGCATTTCTTTTCTAGTGAGCTGGGAGATGCATGATATGTCAATCTTTGGCCTGCCAATCGATCCTGCGCGAGAATTCGATCGCAATGGGACTTGAGCCTTAGCCGCTCCGGCGACCTACTCGCAGTGAAACGGCTAATCGCCTAAAGTTCTGGTCCATCAGAGAAGCGGCTGGGAATGACAATGGTGCGCCCACGCATATCGGCAAAGGTCTTGATGGGGCCGTCTTTTCGAACGACCACGGCGCTGCCATAGCGGTGGCCGAGATAAACGACCTT
>DATBCN010000437.1:0-1784 GCA_036270475.1 Candidatus Angelobacter sp.
CAATCATCTGCAGAACAATGTTATCGGAAAACATTTTGCCGGCCCCACCTGGCGGCTTAACGATGGCAGCGAGATCACCGGCAAAATGGCCGCCAAGGTCGATGCGCCGGATGCCACAGCCATCCCCTGGCTCCTGGTGACAGTGATCGGGCATTCAGGCAATGGCAAGCTGAGCAGGGTGACGTCTATCCAGCGGGTGAACACGGTGGGCGGACTTGCGCCGGCTGCCGCGGAATGCACAGCGCAGAGCCGGGAAGTGGAGTTCAAGAGCAGTTATTCCGCGGACTATTACTTTTACGCGGGGCGATGAACTTTTTTCTTGTCTTTCAAACGCCCGCTACCGGAAAAAGATCCTACCTGACTCCAGCTTCATCGAGAACGCGACGCGCCCGCTCTGAGTAAAGCCGTTTGCCAGCGAAGTTCCAGATAGGCCCTATAAAGAAAATGCGCAGGGGCTGAGTGCCGACTGCTGAGTGCTTCCTACGCCACGGTGCGCTTCAACTGGCCACATGCGGCATAAATGTCTCTCCCGCGCGGCCGCCTTACAAACGCAGGGATTCCCGCCTTGGCCAACAGGTCTTTGAACGCTTGGACGCGCTGCTCTGCCGGTGTGCTGAATTGAATGCCTGGGCCTGGATTCAGCGCGATCAGGTTCACCTTGCATCGTATCCCCCGCAGCAATTCGATTACTTCGCGCGCATGGGCAGCGTCATCATTCACCGCGTCCAGCAGCACGTATTCAAAGGTGATGCGTTCACGGTTGCGCAAAGGGAAGTCGCGGGCTGCCTGCATCAGCTTTTCCAGGTCCCATTTTTTGTTGATGGGCATGATGCGGCTGCGCACTTCATCATTGGAGGCGTTGAGTGAGATAGCCAGCTTGGGCCGGACCGGCTCAGCGCCAAAATCATGTATCCGGGGCACAATACCAGAGGTTGATACCGTCATGCGCGATTCGGGAAAGCCCACGCCTTCCACCAGCAGCCGCACTGCTTTCATAAACTGTGGATAGTTGAGGAATGGTTCGCCCATGCCCATAAAAACAATGTTTACGCGCTGGCGTTTCAGGTCCACCTGCCGGTCATTCAGCACGGCAATCACCTGGCCCACAATTTCTCCGGCGCTCAGGTTGCGCTTTACGCCCATCAACGCCGTTAGGCAGAACTGGCAGTTCACCGCGCAGCCCACCTGGCTGGAGACGCAAATTGTGGCGCGATGCCAGTCAGAGTCACCCGCTTCAGTGCCGTCGCCGGTTTCGCCGTCATCGCCTTCCGGCATCCATACCGTCTCAACGCTTTCACCATCGGCCAGGGCAATCAGGTAGCGGATGGTTCCGTCAGTCGACTGAAAACTTTTTTCAATCAGCGGATGCCGAATCTCAAAACCATCATCTCTCAGTGCTGCGCGAAATTCTTTGGGCAAAGTAGAGACGGAGTCCAATGCGGCGAGCCGTTGCGGATAAAGTGCGTCAAAAAGCTGGCGCGCCCTGTATTCGGGCTGCCCATGTTTTTGTGCAATGCCGCTAAGCTCTTGATAATCAAGGCCCAGCAGTCCGTCTTGGAGAGGTTCAGCCATGGAAAAGTGGTCTACACCTTAAATCTTACACGTCCGGGCCAAAAAACGCCTCAATCCGGCCATTTCCCTGTAAACCATTGTTTTTGAAGGACATATATTTACCCGTGCGACCTTTTCCAGTGTGTAAGAATCAAATATGGACCTGAGATGGAAACTGCTGTCCTAAGTCGCCCTCCTTTAAGTGAGCCACGGAACATTCAACGTGAGGTCCT
>DATBCN010000438.1:0-4352 GCA_036270475.1 Candidatus Angelobacter sp.
AAAAGTCGGCCTGCCGCGCGAGATGGCCACAACCCTTGTCGCGCAAACGCTTTATGGCTCGGCGCAACTGGCGCTGGAAACCGGACATCATCCCGCGCTGCTCAAAGACGCCGTCACCACTCCGGCAGGCTGCACCATTGAGGGCCTGATGGAGTTGGAAAAAGGCGGCTTGCGCGTCACACTGATGAATGCCGTCATCAAGACGGCCATCAGGGCGCGGGAGCTGATGACAAGCTAAACTCACGTGCGGCACTGGACCGCGCTAAAATAAAAGCCCGTCTTGCACAATTCCGCATGGGTGTGGGTGTACTCAGATTTTACACTTACAAGCCCGAGCGTCCCGCAGATTTTCCTTGACGGCACCTGGCGGAAGCGTGTGAGAGTCGAACTCACCAGAGCCAGCAAAGCTAACTCTCGCCGGTTTTGAAGACCGGAAGGGTCACCGGACCCCATGCGCTTCCGCGAGTGGTTAGTTTACATGACAGCAATGAGCAGTCAGCCGTCCGCACTCAGCATTCAGCCCTGGAAATTGCTTCATGGGCGTTGCATGAGAACGATGTGCTTCGTCCGGCAACGCGCGCACCTAACAAATACCTTCCTCTGTGAGGAGATGTGCGGCACAATGGCTTTCGTCCGGCAAAGCGAGGAAACCATTGCAAAAGAACTTTGGGCGAAAGCACTTTGGGCGAAACAACCTTGGGCAAAAGCACTTTGGACGAACGCACTTTGGTCTTTGCGTTTGTCTTTTAGCAACGGCCTTTTTTGCGGCGCCGCTGGCCGCTGGCCAGGCCAAGAAAGCGACGACTCCCACCGGCAGCGCGCCTTCAGCGGCTTCATCGGCAGCGGCGAAAATCTGCGACGATCCGTATGTTATCCGCGAGCCCGCGGAGGGCTGGCCGGAAGCACCGATCCAAATACTCTTTCATCGTGAAAAGAGCAAAGCGCCGTGGGCCCGCAATCCGGCCATCCGCGTTCCTGGATTGGAAGCCGCCGCGCCGTCCGCCGCGCGCACGCTGGTGTGCGTTGAAGAGTCACGGGTGGAAATGGGGCACTATGACTCCGGCGAGCCGGGATATGCTCCCTCCTGGGGCACGATTCTGGTGCGCCTCTCAGACCGCAAGGTCTATTTCATGGGCCGCAATCTTGATGGAGAGATGCCTCCCCAGGTGAAATACAACAGTGGCGCGGGCGTGGGCAAAGTTCCAACAGAAATTCTGGTGCGCTGGCTGCGCTTGCTGCTGGAGCAGAAAGTTGCGCGCTTCAAGGTGCGGCTCAAGTGGAAGGAATACGCTGAGGTCTCCGCCATGGCGTTTTCCGGCGACAACAGCCGTCTGGCGGTGGCGCAAGCGCCGCGCAGTTCCAGCAGCGGCGCCACGCCGCCTTCACCCCTCACGGTATTCGACATAACCACAGCACAGCCTGTGGCCGCCATGCACGCGGATTATTCCACCGACGCGATTGCCATCTCAAAATCAGGAAGCACGATTGCCACGGAACGATACGGCCACGTAGAGATCTGGGACGTTGCCACAGGGGCGGTCACACGCAAGCTGGAAACCACTAACGTGAGATCTTTGGTATTCGGCCAGGACGATTTGCTGGGAGCAGCAGGCGACGAAAAGGCTGCGGTGTGGGACGTGAGCGGAAACCGCATTGTGCGTTCGGGCAATGGCTCAACGATTGAGCTCTCACCGGAAAACGCGTGGCTGGTGATGGCCAAGGGCGCAAAAGGGTTCACCGTGAGCGAACTGGAATCAGGGCGGGAGCTGGGAAGTTTTCCCGGCTGCAGTGAACCTTACAAATGCACACCCTCACGCGATGGCAAGATGATGGCGCGATGGTACTCACTCGGGGCGATGGTCTACGCGAGCGACGATCCCGAAGGAAACTCTCCTTCATTGCCCAATCTGGGTATAAGCATGGTGTCCGCGGTTGCGCCCGCGCGCAACGGCTTTGTGATCGCCAACGGAGATGGAATTGCCGGGGTTGTTTCCGCCGGAGCGCCCGAAGCCCGCGCCTTCGCCACGGACCTTACCGGCATCCGGGCCATCGCCGTCTCGAACGACGGCAAACTGGTTGCGCTGGGAGACAGCAGCGGCAATGTGGAAGTTTGGGAATTAAGGTGAACTGACTAATCGTCGGGAGAGGTTCGAAGCTCGAGGCGACCAGGTTCCAGAATGGAGCCGGAAATCAGGTAACATAGGCAAATAGGCCCTCAGGGCCAGGTCTAATTCCACCTCAGGCATGCGAAAACCGCAGCGCAGAAGCAGGGTAAAATTCCCATGTTGTCGCATCGTTTAATCCGTTTCGTCTTCTTAATTTCCAGTATCACCATTGCGGCGGGTCAGGATTCCAGTCCCTCCACGCTCACCACACCCCCAGAACAGACTATTGCTCTAATGGTGGCCCGGAACACTCCGCTGCAAATCGCTGTTGCCCAGGAGGTGCGGATCAGAAAAGCCGGCCAGCCGGTCCATGGCCGCCTGGTGCAGCCGATCTATGCTTTCGATCGCATTGTGGTGCCGGCAGGATCAGAGGTTGACGGCACTATTGTAAAGATCGAAGATCTTTCGCGGAAAAAGCGCGTGCTCGGAATATTGAATGCGGATTTCACGCCCACACGCAAGGTTGACGTTGCCTTCACTCAACTGGTCCTGCCGGACGGCAAAAAAATTCCTTTTCAGGCTGCAATCAGTCCCGGCTCCGGCGCAGTCATGCAACTGGTGAGCACCAAAGACGACAAGAAAAAAAAGACCGTCAAGGACGCTGCTTCAGAGAAAATTGACGAAGCCAAGCAGCAGGCGCGGCAGCAGTGGCGCGATGCCATGAAGCAGGTCAAGGCTCCGGGCAAGGTCCACCGCCTTGAGCGGTATGCTATCAGTCAGCTACCGGCACGTCCCCAGTATATTGACGCCGGAACAGTCTATTTTGCTGAACTGCAGGAACCGCTCGACTTCGGAAGCGCGCCGCTGACGCCAGAGATGCTTGCCTCGATAGGCACAGCGATCCCGCAGGGCAGTTTGATCCATGCCTTGCTGGTTACGCCACTGGATTCAGCGACCACGGCCAAAGGTTTGGAAGTGGAAGCAGTTCTTGATCAGCCGCTGTTCGACGGTCCCAGGCTCATTCTTCCAGAAGGCAGCCGATTGAAGGGATCCGTGCTTCAGGTGCAACCAGCCCGCCGCCTGCACCACAACGGACAACTCAGAATTGCTTTTCGGCAAATCATTCCACCTGACGGGGTATCGCAACGAGTGGTGGCCAGCCTGGAAGGCGTTCATGCCGGGAGAGATGGCAACGTCAAACTGGATTCGGAAGGCGGCGCCGAGGCATCTACTCCCAAAACGAGATATTTATCGACAGGTCTATCTCTGGCTCTGGCTGCAACATCTTTTCACCAGGAGACAGAGGCCAATGATGCAGGGGAATCGCATGCCGGCGGCGGCGGCGCGGCAGGATTCAAACTGGTGGGCATCGCTCTTGGTCTGGCAATCAAATCACAGCCATTCGGCATGGCGATGGGGGCCTACGGAGCCAGCCGGTCCGTTTATACCCACTTCATCGCCCGCGGCCAGAATGTGGTTTTCCCGAAAAATACTGCGATGCAGATCGGAATTGGATCGCGCCGGAAAATTGTTTTGAAACCATCCAGCGATGAGGACGGCACGCAGAAAGAGCCTGAACAAAAATAGCTTCCGGCTCAACACGGAACGGTTGTTTCGAAGCACTATGTGAGGGTGAAGGCATCCATGCCGTCCCCCGCGTTGTAAGTTCCTGAATTACTGGCCTTAGCCTCGTCCCGCTGCCGTGAAAGCAGCCGCCACACTTCTGATCGGGGCGGACAAGCCTTTCATCAACCGCGCGAATTCCTCCAGATTGAGAGACTGTGCGCCGTCTGACAGCGCGCGTTCCGGACACGGATGCACTTCGATAATCAGGCCGTCGGCGCCGATGGCCAGCGCGGCGCGGCTGGCTGGAGCAATCAGTTCGCGCTTGCCGGTGCCATGCGACGGGTCGGCTATCACAGGCAGGTGAGACAGCTCGCGCACCAGCGCCACAGCGGCGAGATCAAGCGTGTTGCGCGTCATTTCGCTTTCAAAGGTCTTGATGCCGCGTTCGCAGAGCACAACTTTGCTGTTGCCGCCGGCCAGTAGATATTCCGCTGCCAGCAACCACTCCTTTACGCTGGCGGAAGGGCCGCGCTTAAGCAGGATAGGCTTGCTGCATTTGGCAAGCTGGCGGAGCAGATCATAGTTCTGCATGTTGCGCGCGCCCACTTGCAGCATGTCCGCATGGTCGCTGATGAGCTGAATGTCATTGGTGCTCATCACCTCGGTCACAATGGGCAGGCC
>DATBCN010000439.1:0-2309 GCA_036270475.1 Candidatus Angelobacter sp.
CGTCACGGCTTCCACTTCCGCGCGCGACGCCATGGAAAAACTCCAGAGCAATACCTATGACGCCGTGGTGACTGACTGGCGCCTGGGTGACGCCAATGGCCGTGCCGTGGTGCAGGCGGCAAAAAGCAACAGCAGCATGCCCGTGGTTGTTGTGTCGGGTTATGTGGCAGAAGCGTTTCAGGCCGCTGAGCCGTTGGCTGATCTCTATCTGGAGAAACCCGTCAATCCGGAAGAGTTGGTCACAATCGTGAATGAACTGCTGAAGAGCAGCGAACGCGCCACGTCGCACTAGACGGGATTCGCCGCGAAACACGCGAATCATAAGATTTGGTAATTGAGTAATCTGGCAATTTGGTAATTGAAAAACCTGATCTGCGGGTTTCAAACAGTACATCAGGATTCACGGGATGTTTCGTAAATTACCCAATTACAAAATTACTCAATTACCAAATCTTTTTTGATTCGTGTTTATTCGCGTGCATTCGCGGCTGAATTAACTGGCATACGATTGCAGCAGCGTGTCCACTTCTGCATAGCCTGATGGATAATCCACTCCGCTGATCGACGCTCCTGCGCGTAGCAAAGCTTCCACGGATTCGGGCGATCGTCGATTCGTCCAGTAAGAATCGACGCACGCTTTTACGGCAAGCATCAGTGCAGTTCTGCCTTTGGCATCTTGCGCGTTGATCGGCGCGCCACGCTCGATGAGCAGCTTCACTGTCTTAGGCCACGCTTTCCATGCGGCAACATGCAGCGCAGTACTGTCCTTGGCAACGTCGAAATAAGGATCGCCGTCGTACAGCGCATCCACAGCCACGCCCAGATCGAGCAGTTGTTGCACGCCTTTGGTGTTTCCGTTGCCGGCAAATTCGGCTAGCAGCTTGTTGCCTTCAGCCAGGAGTTCATTGATGGCCGCAAGTTCGCTGGCCTTCGGCAGGCTTCCCGTGTTGGCCAGATGCTGAAATTGTTCACGAAAACCGAGGGCGGCCGCCACACCGCCTCTTGCCGCGCAGACGGTTACAATCAGATGTTCCACGCCATCGCCTGGCATTGGCATGGGAAATCCGCGGCGCGCGAATGTCCACAGCACGTCACCTCTGCCTCGGCGCGCAGCCAGGGCGACGGCTGACCTTTGCCCATCCACAGGCGGAAAGTGGGCCGCTATTTCGGTGACCGTCTTGATCGTCGGATCGGCTCCGTGGTCCAGCATTAGCTCAATGTTCCTGAGAGCATTGTCGCGCCTGATTGCCTGATGCAGAGCGGTGTAGCCCCACATTGTCATTCGATTGGGATCGGCGCCGCGCTCCAGCAGATACTTGATTCCCTCGTAGTCGTGCCAGTCGGCCTTGCGTAGCAGCATGCCGGCCAGAAGGTCCGGGCGCATCTTGCCGCTTTCCACCAGCGCTTTCAGTGCGCCGTTATCGTAGGTCTCCGGCGTGTGATAAAAAGTTTCATTGTCGTTCGGATCGGCGCCTCGCTCCAGCAGCAGACGTGTCAACTCTGGGTGATGCGCAACTCCTGCAGCGCCGTAAAGAGCGGTCTCGAACTCGTGATATTCATCTTTGCTCCAGAAGCCGCTGTTCGGATCAGCGCCCGCGTCCAGCAGCGCCATCGCTGCGCGCAAAAAACCGGCTGACCGCGCCGGATCCAGCCGCAAATATTTTGACAGGCACAGATAGACCAGTGCATCGCCATCGTAAGGCGCTTCTTTCTTTGTGACGTTTCGCGGATCGGCAGCGATGAACCTGCGCACCGCTGCATCATCGCCAAGAATCGCTGCCACATGAATGCTTGTGCGCGCAATCTCCGGATGCGCCGCCAGAATCGCTTCAGCCGCTTCCAAAGTTCCGTGCCAGATCGCCGCCTCAATGAAAGCCGCAACCGGATTCGCCAGCGCCGCGGCCTCGCTGTTGATCACCTCAATGCGCTTGGCAAATTTTGGCCAGCTTTCAAAACCATGTTCACGGGCGATCACCAACTGCGCATCGGCCAATGCGAATTTGCTGATTTCAAATCCCTGCGGAAGCACGTGAGAAGGTTCTGCAAGCTTTTCAAAGCGCGGATGACTTCTGTGGACGCGGCGTATCGCGCCCATATCTGCGGCGCGAAAGGCCTGCAAAAGTTCTTTGGCCTGCTTTTTATATTGTTCCAGGTTGGGATGTTCGGGAAACTGCTTTGTATCCATACGAAGCTCCTTTCACTGCATTGCCTGGAGTCCGCATGAGTCAGGCTGAAAGAAGTTCGTGATTGTTGGTTTTACTGAAGGTGGGCACGGCCCTTTCCGCAGACTGGATGCGCCCTTTAGCGCT
>DATBCN010000440.1:0-1675 GCA_036270475.1 Candidatus Angelobacter sp.
TGGCGTGGAGACCGTTGATCATGAGCAAGAATCTACCACGGCCAGGCAGCACGCGGGAATTTGGCAAATGAGTAATTTGGTAATTTGGTAAATTGAAGAACTGGTTGTGCGACGGCTTTCAATTACCCATTTACCAAGTTACCCATTTACCAAATTTTTCTCGCCCATCGCGCAAGGAGAGTCCTTGATGAAGGCCATACGTTTCCATGAGTTTGGCGGTCCAGAGGTGTTGAAGTTTGAAGATGTGCCGGATCCGCAGCCGCGCAAGGACCAGGTGCTGGTAAAGGTGAAGGCCGTTGCGCTGAACCATCTGGACCTTTTTATCCGCAAAGGGCTGCCGGGAGTGAAGCTGCCGCACATCAACGGCAGTGACGTTTCCGGCGATATTGCCGAAGTGGGCGAATACATTACCGACCTGAAGGCCGGGCAGCGCGTGCTGCTGGCGCCCATGACGTTTTGCGGCGTCTGCCAGAAATGCACGGAAGGACAGCAGAATTTCTGTCCGCAGTTCAGCGTGCTGGGATATCTGAATGACGGCGGCAATTGTGAGTACATTGCCGTGCCGCGCGTTAACGTGCTGCCGATTACTGAAGATCTCACCTACGATGAAGCCGCGTCGCTGCCGCTGGTGGCGCTCACGGCGTGGCATATGCTGGTAAGCCGCTGCGGCATCAAGCCAGGCGACACCGTGCTGGTCCTGGGCGGCGGATCGGGCATTGGAACAATCGCCATTCAGATTTGCAAGATGTTTGGCGCCACATGCATCGCCACCGCGGGCGATGAGAGCAAGCTGGACCAGTGCAGGGACCTGGGCGCTGACCATGTAATCAACCACTACAAGCAAAAGATCGCTGATGAAGTAAAGAAGATCACCAACAAACAGATGTGCGACATTGTTTTTGAACATGTGGGCAAGGCAACCTGGGCGGAGAGCATGAAGTCGCTCAAACCCGGCGGCAAGCTGGTGACCTGCGGCGCAACCACCGGCCCTGAAGCCAGCTTCGACATCAGGTTTCTCTTTGCGCGCCAGCTTTCGTTCCTGGGATCATTCATGGGGACCATGGGCGATTTCCATGAGGTGATGAAACATATCTTCGCCGGCAAGATCAAGCCGGTGGTGGATAAAAGTTTTCCGCTGCGCGAAGCAGCGGCGGCGCATGAGCGGCTGGAAAAGAGCGAGCAGTTTGGGAAAGTGATTTTGAATCCATAAAGTCAGCGCGGCCTGAGTTCGTCATACTCGAGGAGTTGACACAAAACGGATGTCTAACCCAGCTCCGATTTTTTCTGCCATCGATCTGTTGCGGATGCTCTTTGGCGTCCTGATCGCGGCTGCGGGGGCCGGGGCCTGCCTGCTTTTCCTGGCCCGCCTGAACCGGAAAGACTACTCGCTGCTCTACTTCGGATTGGGAGCGACGCTGTACGGGGTGCGGCTGTTTATTAATGGCTCAGCCGGGTACCAACACGACCGATGGCACTGGCTTGAACTCCTGATTTCTCTCCTGGTTGCAATCCCGTTCGTTCTTTTTTTCGTCGAGACGGTTGCGCCGCTGTGGAGAAAGTTCTCCTGGTGGGTTATCGGCGCGTTCGGTGCAGTGGCTGTATTCGGGATCGGCAATCTTCTGCTTGGCCGCGATAAAGTAGTCCAGACGGCCATCAACGTCATGTCCCTGGCCGC
>DATBCN010000441.1:0-7728 GCA_036270475.1 Candidatus Angelobacter sp.
CGCACACTCGCCTCTCTGGTGTGGGAGAGCTACAAACCTGGTTTGTGACCGCTGATCATACCGCCCGGGAACTCCGCACATGGCACAGAAGTGCCGGAGTATTTCGGAGGTTTACTTCTTTGTGTCGCCTGCATCAGGGGCGCTCAGACCAAGGACACACTTCCTGACAGCACTCCTGAGAGGTCCCCAAGCGTTATAGCATGACGTACCGCCCGCATGGTGTCAAGGTAGAACGCCAAATTGTGGATCGTGTTTAATACAGCGGCCAGGGGTTCCGCCGACACATAAAGATGCCGCAGATAGGCGCGGGTATAACGCTGGCATACCCGGCAACCGCACCTGGGATCAGCCGGCCCCTGGTCCTGCGCGTAACGCGCGTTCCGGATATTGATGCGCCCCTCTGAAGTAAAAAGCAAACCGTGGCGGGCCGCCCGCGTTGGCAGCACGCAATCCATCATGTCCACGCCCATGGCCGCATACTGTACGATTTCCCTGGGATACCCCACACCCATCACATAGCGCGGCTTGTCCTTAGGGAGCACCTCCAGCACGGCCGCAATCATCTCCATGGTCTGCTCGCGCGGCTCACCCACGCTTAACCCGCCAATCGCATATCCGGGAAAATCCAGCTCCACGGTCCGCTCCGCCGATTCTCGCCGTAAATCAGCGTGCATTCCCCCCTGAACAATGCCAAAGAGAGCAGGCGCATTGGGTTTGGTGATTGAGTCGTGGACCGCAGCCGCCCCCGGCTGCGCAGAAGATAGTCTGTCTCCATCACGATTCAGGTTTTGACCTTCCAGATCACCCGATCCCCACGGGCCCTCGTGCTTGTGCGCTTCAAAATAGTCCTTCGACCGCTTCGCCCATCGCAGCGTCATCTCCATGGACGCTCTGGCCCGCTCCCTCCCTGCCGGATGCTCGGTGCATTCGTCAAATGCCATCACGATGTCCGCGCCCAGAGCAATCTGTATTTCCATGGACCGTTCCGGGGTAAACAAATGTGACGTGCCGTCCAGGTGCGAGCGAAAACTCACACCCTCTTCCGTCACCTTGCGTAGTTCACTCAGGCTGAACACCTGGAAGCCGCCGGAATCGGTCAGCAGTGCCCGGTTCCAGCTCATAAACCGGTGCAGTCCACCCATCTTCCGCACCAGCTCATGCCCCGGACGAAGATAGAGATGATATGTATTCCCCAGAATGATCTGCGTGCCCAGTTCTTCAGGACCCAGATTTTCCAACACATCCTGCGGAACGGCTTTCACCGTTCCCGCAGTCCCAACTGGCATAAACGCAGGGGTTTCGACCGGGCCATGCGCGGTTTCAATGCGCGCGTGCCGCGCCGGGCCGGATTCAGCCAATCTGGTGAAGGGCAATGTCACAACAATATGGTACTAGGTTGTTTCTGAAATCCCTTTCATATGGCCGATTTGCTGATCCAGCTATTTGCAGTCGGTTTCATCAAGTGAGATCAGCGGTAAGCTTTGGGGGGCCGGAGCACCTGTTCACGCCGGTTCCTTGTCCATTTTATCAATGCTTGTCCGTGTTGGATTTTTCTGGAGCTTTCTTTTCCTCCCGCCATGGTTTGGCCGCGTTCACCAGATTGCGGGCCACGTCCGCGGCGCCCAGCGGGCCGGAAAATGGCCCTTCGCCTTTGCCGGAAAGCAGCACAATCGTCGTATTGCGGTGCGTCAGCTCAAACGGATACTCCCAGGCAAAGGTATAAGAGACTTTAAGCACCGTGTCGGCGACGCGGAGATCGTCCACGATGCGGATGTGCAGCTTCTCAAAGTCCTTGTTCTTGCCCAAAGCGCCTTTCATCAGAGCGTTGCTAAAGTATTTGGCGTCCTGCGCATCCACGTACATGGTGCGGAAGTTGCGCAGGATGAATTCGCGGTCGTGGGAATTCTTGAGCAATTCGGATTGGTCGGGCGCGTCAGGATCGGAATGGACCTGCGGGTCGCTTTCGTGTCGCCACTGGAAATCATCCCGCGCGCGAACGGCCTCTTCCTGCTCGCTGCGCGCTCTCTGCCGCTGCACCAGGTCCTGATAGGTGCTCGATTGCGCTGGCCCGGAACGGTCCTGACTGTAGATCACCGGCAGAGTCACCTCAGCAACGCAGAAGGACGAACCGACAGGTGCTCCGGCATAAGGGCCTCGAGCACAGGAGCGTGGATCGTTAAATGTGTTGTATCTGAGAGTGAGAACGTATGGTCTGGACTGGCTGGCATTCCGATCCTGGGCAAACCCGGTGCAGGCCGTGCCGGCGAAAACAAGAAACATGAGTGTTAGTTTGGCGTGACTTCTTTGAAAGTTAATTCGCATGGGGTGTTTCCCTCCTGCGGACAATCATGTTTGCAACACGCAAAAAGCCGCAATGCACGGCAGGTAAACAAACCGTCAACTGAGCATCGACGGAAGATCAAGTCTTTTGGTTTTAAGCAGTTGGCCCCATCCGGCGTGGCAAAAACGCTTCTAGCCTAGAGCCAAGCGCCTTTTGTCAACAGCCTTTCTGGATTTCACGGGGCCGCCTTCCTCAGAGCCAAAGAACTGCGGCATACTGAATTGGTCAATATTGAAAGTGAACTCGTTGGTGCAGGTTGGGCATGACGTGCTGTGCATCCCTTCTTGTACCTGGCTGGGATCAACATCAAAGGAGCGCAGACATTTGGGGCACGTAACGATTACCTGGCCTGAACCATTCAAGGCTATCCAGATCGGAGAGATGTTGCGCTTTCCCGGCACCGGCCGCTCCGGCCCTGTCCGCACCAGGTCCTTCACCTTGGTGAGCAGCTCTGGGATGGAGTAATCGCCTTTCTGGAAAAAAGTATCAGCCAGCAGTCCGTCGGGAATGTTGTCCGTCACGTATTCACCGCTCAGGGCAATGGTGGGAATCTGCGGGAACCGGTTGCGCACCACCGCCAGAAATTCAAAGCCTGACATATTGGGCATGCGCAGGTCTGAAATAATAAGATCGGGTTGAGCGTCATCCAGGGCATTGAGTGCTTCAAGCCCATCGGCCGCTGCAAGCACCTCATAGCCGGCAGCTTCAAGCACGGCAGCGCCTGTGGTCCTTACCGCGGGTTCGTCATCCACAAAAAGGACGCGAAATCGAAAAGTGGTCATTGTGGGCTCCCTGGTACATGAGGATGATTGTCTTTTTGGCGGGTGTACCGAATGATCAAAGTATAGCAGCTACACGCGCGATTTTGGCGGGCTTTTGTCATCTGCGGCGTGCGGTTCACAGAGCCACTACAAACATCATGGAACTCATCGCAGCCCTGCCGCGGTCACAGCTTGTTTTCCCACTTCCGGCATAGGATATATGCCAAGCGCCCGGGCTGCACCGATATCAACCGTAAGCACCTCGCTCTGCGGCGTTCTCTTGAGCCAGGCATGGGCGCGGGCTTCGGCGGCGGCAAAGGTGCCGCTGGGCAGCACGGTCAAATCAACATAGAGAATATCTTGCGAGTTCGGTCCCAGCCGCACGCCTGTGAACGCGTGTCCAGGAACAATCACGATTACCGGTTTCATCCCCAGATTTTCCAGCGCAGAAGCAAAGGCCACGCTCACGTCAATGCAGTTGGCGTTGCTTAGTTCCAGGGTCTCGCGCGGAAGGCGAATGCGCTGGGTCTCACCCGGATAGTTTCCAAAGGTGTAGATACTGCTCACATAACTGATGCCGGAACGCCGCATGGCCCGGAACACCGCCGCGGCCTGGGCGCGGACTTGTCCTGCCAGGTCGGCGCCTGCCGCCGGACTGTATCCACGCAACCTACCGCCGGGGACCAGGCGCTCCGCATGGGAGATCAGTTGCAGAATCTTGTCGTCATGCGGCGTTACCCATCGGGCCAGCAGTTGTGCATTGGCAAACTTTCTTCCCCAGAACAGATCAGACGCGCTATGGATAAACACAGGCCGCTGCTGCGCGAAAGTATGTCCCGTTGCCGGGTCTTCCACTTCCACCACCAGCGTGGCTGCATGGATTTCGCCATTCTCGTAGGCCTTGGTCAGCAGTTCCGGGTCAAGATTGATGGTCCGCACTTCATGCGGGCCAATCACCGCCGTCTGACGCAGCTCCGCGCTCCATCCCCTTACTTGGGCAGTAATAACCTGCAGCACAGCCTTGCTTGACGTGTTGGAGACGCTTAAGGTCGCTACCGGCCAATAGTCGGCGGCCAGGGCCCCGGTAAGCGCCGGAAAAATCTCGCCCCGACCCGGAAGATTGAGTTGATATTGGATCTGTAAAGGTGAAGCCGGCCCGGAGCTGACCTGCATCCTGGCCGGAAGCGGTGGATCGGGCAACGGCTTGAGCGCCAGCCGGGAAACAAATATCCAGCCCCAGGCAAGCGCGCAGCCCAGCCCAATTGTGGTGGAAAAAAAGACCCACGCCAAAATGCGCGCGGTCCTGCCTGGTTGTGTGCGATTTGCCATCTCTTGAATTGGGTGACAAAGAGAGCTGCCAGGTTGCAAGAACTTTCCTGTGGCGCCCAGGCAACGCCTTAACCATGTGTAACACTTATCGCGGCAGATTTTCCGCCGGCTTTTTGGGCGCCTGCCGTTGCAATGACGGAGACGACCTCCAGAACTCAGGATCTTCAACAATCCATTCGCCCGCGGGATTGCTCATGGCTGGGCTTACGGAAAACAACCATGTCTCCGCGCTTTGGACAGATACGCGCGTGTAGTCGTCAAGCCGGTTGCGTGTGGAATCATCCACGTCGGAAGAATAATCATCGACGGCCGGATCAAGCGCCACGCCTGCATTTTGCAGCGAGCGATGGGCGGAAAAGACCAAATAGATATTGCGCGGCATGCCGGCCACCACCTGATAGACCGCACGATTGTCCTGGATGCCCGTTCTTTGCCGCGCAGCTTTCAGCGTGCGGTGAATATCTTCAAACTCCCGCTCATGGCCCGGCCGAATCGTAACCATGGTGACGGTAAAAAAGCGCGTGCGCGGCTGAACCAGCCCAGTATTGCTGCTGAGATCGTCACGGTAATGCGCGTAGACGGCGCGAGGCTCAGCTACCAGATTGGCCTTGGCCTCCAGCAAGCGGTTAAGTTCCGCGCCCAACGCGGCATTGCGCGCAAACGGCTCCGCACTCCGCTCCATGGCAACATAGGAATCGAAACCGGAGATGAACCACACTTCCTGCGGGCCGGTGATGGACTGGATGGCAAGATAAGGCCATGTGCTGGCGCGAGCGCAAGCCTGCGCTGCCTCGCTTTCAATCCGGGAATACTCTGCCATCTTTGAGGGCTTTACCGGATCGCGGTAAATCTGGAGCACCCCCGGCGGAGTTGTCGCTGGCGCCTGCTGCGCATCACTGGAAACAAAGCAGGCAGCGAGCAGGAGTAAAAGAAAGAAACGCAGGTGAAGCATGATGCGCCCATTTAAGCAAAGAACAGACCGGCTGTCATGCAGAAAGCGCTAATCAAGAGTCGCAGACCATCAGTGTCCCCACACTTTAGCGCGCCGCGGCAGGCACCTTGTTGTCCACAAAGGCTACAGCTTCTTCCAGTATTTCCTGTACCAGCGCCGGCGACGAAGCTTCAACGTAAATACGCATGAGCGGCTCAGTGCCGGAGGAACGAAGCAGCACCCATGCCTCAGCGCCTTTGTCTTTGATTGGAGCGTCCAGAAAAAACTTGATGCCATCAAGATTCTCTTTACGCAGGACGTTGTAACGGCCCAATAGCATGGTTTCATTGCTGCCGGCGCGGGCAATCGCGGCATTCTTGATGTCGTTGGGAATTCGTAGGTCGCGGCGCGCGTAATAATGCGGGCCGTATTCCGATTGCAGCGCAGCCACAAGCTGGCCCAGGCTCTTGCCTTCATCGGCCATTACGTTGGCCAGCAGCAGGGCATTCAGCAGCCCATCGCGCTCCGGCAGATGGCGCTGGAAGCCGATGCCGCCGGACTCTTCCCCGCCAATCACGATCTGCCGCTCCAGCATGAGATCGCAGATGTACTTGAAGCCTATGCCGCATTCCAACAGTGTTCGGCCATGTTTGGCGGCGATGCGGTCCAGCATGCGCGTGGTGTTGAAGGCGCGCGCCACGTCTCCAGGCCAATCCTGGTGTCGTGTAACCACCCATTGCAGCAGGATGGAAAAAATCTTGTGTGAATCCACAAAGCTGCCGTCTTCCGCGGCCGCGCCAATGCGGTCGGCGTCGCCATCGGTGATAAAAGCGGCGTGGCACTTTTCTTTCACCACAATTTCCTGGGCCGCACGTACATGCGGCTCAATAGGCTCAGGGTTGATTCCCGGAAAAAGCGGATTGACCTCACTGCGAATCTGCACATGCTGGATGCCGCGCTTCTCAAAGATTTCCGCCAGCACGTTCCGCCCCGCGCCATACATGCAGTCAATGGCGAACTTGAAGTTGGCTTTGGCAATCTTGTCCAGATCAGCGAATTTGCAGATGGCCGCGACATAAGGCGTCTTGAAATCAGCCTCTTCCACCTTGGCCGTTTTGCCTTTGGGCATCGCGCCCGCGCGGACATAATCCTCAATCTGCTTGATAATGGCCGGCGTGGCAGAGCCGCCATAAGTGGCCTTGAATTTTACTCCATTCCAGTCCCACGGATTGTGGCTGGAGGTGATCATGATTCCGCCGGCTGTGCCCAGAGTCTTTACCGCGTAGGAAAGCGCGGGCGTCGGGGTGTAATCGTTTGAAACCTTGATGGGAATTCCGGCGGCTGCCAAAACTTCAGCGCAGGCCTGCGCAAAACGGCGTGAGCCAAACCGCGTGTCATAGCCGATCACCAGCCCTCGGCTGGGATCGTCATTCTTCAGGACATAAGCAGCAATGGCCCCGGCAACCCGGCGCACATTTTCAAAGGTGTAGTCCTCGGCAATTACGCCCCGCCAGCCATCGGTCCCAAATTTGATGTCGTCCATTTTTGTCGCTTCGCTCCACACCGCTTGAGATTGAATCTGGTCTAAGAATTGTCGATGCCTGGACCGCCGCTCGCTGCATGGGCCTGCTTGTCTAAACCAGATCGCTCAATTTCTTTTCATTCAAGTATTTCACAATTTTCCCCACGTCCTGGGACTGCTCGCGCGTGGTGACCAGGATGGCGTCTTCTGTCTCAACCACCACCAGATTATGAACGCCCACCGTGGCCACGAATTTCTCCGGCGCGTAGATGTAATTGCCGGTTGCATTCAACGCGTACGATCCCTGGCCTTGCACCACATTTTTTTGCTCGTCTTTTTGCCGGGCCGCGTGATGCTCATAGAGCGCCGCCCATGATCCCAGGTCATTCCAGCCAAAATCAGCGCGGAGGCAGAACAGGTTTGAGGAATGCTCGCCTTTGGCGGAACGCGGCTCCAGAACGGCATAATCAATGCTGATGTTCTCGCATTTGGGATAAAGGCTGGTAAACGTCTTGTCGAAGTCTTTGCTTCCCCAGGCCGCGGCAATCTTCTCCAGATAGGGCGCGGTTTCAGAAAGATGCTCGCGCAGCGCGCGAGTGAGCGTGCGCGCGCTCCACACAAAGATGCCGCTGTTCCAGTAATAATTTCCCGCGGTCACAAACTCTTCCGCCCGCTGCTGATTGGGCTTTTCAGTGAACCGCTTCACATGAAAAAGTTCGGCCTCAATTTTTTCGCCGGTCTCAATGTATCCGTAGCCGGTTTCAGCACGCGCGGGTTGTACTCCCATTACAACGATGTGGTCTTCCCGTCCGGCAATTTCCATGGCGCGCTGCAGGACCCTGCG
>DATBCN010000442.1:0-7814 GCA_036270475.1 Candidatus Angelobacter sp.
AAATGTATGTTCCTGCAAGGCATATTCCCAGCCGTAACAACGCCGTTTTATCCCGATGGAGCGGTGTACTACAAGAAAATCGAACACAATATTGACCGCTATTCACGGACGCCGGTTGCCGGCATGGTGGTGCTGGGCTCAACCGGCGAAGCGGTGATGCTGAGTGACGATGAACGGCGCGAGGTATTGCGCATGACCGCCGAAGTTGCCGCGCCGGAAAAAGTATTGATCGCAGGCACGGGCGCAGAATCCGCCATTGAAACCTTGCGGCTGACCGAGGTAGCGGCCAAGTTGAATTATGATGTGGCGCTGGTGCGCACGCCGCATTTCTATCGTCCGCAGATGAAGCCGGAGGTGTTGCTGGCGTTTTATCGCGCGGTGGCGGACCGTTCTCCCCTGCCGGTGTTGCTCTATACCGTGCCTCCGTTCACTGCCTATGATTTGCCGCTGGAAATCATTGCGGCCCTGGCGGAGCACCCGAACATTCTTGGCATTAAGGAATCAAGCGGCAATGTGGAGAAGGTTGCCGCCATGGTGAAAGCCACAAAGCACATCAAGAGAACAGCAACCGTGACGGAAGTGCAACAGGCAGTCACGGCGCGCATGCTGGCTGCTCCGGCCAGGGACGAGAATGGCGGCCAGCTAGTCAGCGTGAGCCAATTGGGCGGCGGAACAGACGTGACTGTGGCAGCAAGGCCAAAAATAAAAACGCGCACCAAGGAAGCAGGCTTTCAGGTGCTGGTGGGCGCGGCGCACACCTTGCTGGATTCACTGCAGGCTGGCGCGAGCGGAGGAGTGCTGGGCATCGCCGCTCCCGCCCCTACAATCTGTTTTGAAATTCATGCGGCGTGGAAGGACAATGACCTGGAACTGGCCCGCTCCAAGCAGTTGGGGCTGGCGACTGCGACGAAACGCGTGGTATCTGAAATGGGTATTCCAGCCATCAAGTACGCTATGGACCTGAATGGATATTATGGAGGCGTTCCCCGGCTGCCGTTGCTTCCGCTCACGGCGGAACAGAAGCAGGAGGTTGAAGCGGTAATGCGGCCGTTCCGAAATTGACTGGACAAGAAAGCGCCAAAAAGCCAATAGGGGACCCCAAGTTGCAAACCCAGCCGCAGGCGGGGATAAGTGATAGATTTTCAGATTTTCGCGCCGCTCAATGCCCGCAACGTTAGGTAAGCGTATAGAAATGCCATTGGAAACAGGCATTTTGGAACTTAATAGGCAGCGGTTTCGTTTAGACGCCAGGGATGAAGGTTTCCTTATACAAGCTGGCGGCCATAGGGGTAAACTAGGGGCCAGCATTTTTGAGAGCAATTGCCGCTACACATAAATCTTCCGGCGTGAATGCTTGAGGCTTTCTTGTCTACTGTTGCCACTGGCGATTGCGGCGCGGAGTTGCAGGGAAGCAGTTTGAGTGGGCCGAGGAATTAACAGTGCTGTCAGCGGGCAAAAAATTACGCGAGTTGCGCGAACAGATTGGTCTGACGCTGCGGGACGTTGAACTCGCAAGCACCTCCCTGGCTGAAACCAGGGGGATTGAAGAGTTCATCATCAACCCCAGCCGGCTTTCCGATATTGAGACCAAAGGCGTCATCCCCAGCATTTACCGGCTCTATGTGCTTTCCGTTATCTATCGCGCGGATTTCACGGAGTTGCTCAAGTTGTATGGCGTGGACCTGAGCTTTACGTCCGCGGATTTTGCCATTTGCCGTCCAGGCAAGACGCACCGGCTGGAGATTGCCGCGGGACGGGGCAATGTGAATATCCCGGTGAAACTTGATCCCGGCTTTGATCTTCGCCGCTCCGTCGATCTGGGCCGCATGATTGAGAGCTGGGGCCTGGTCCCGATGCATTATCTGCAGGAGATTGCCAAGCGGAAATACATCTACGCTTATATCGGCACGGAAGACCAGACGATGTATCCGCTGCTGCTGCCGGGATCGTTCGTCCAGGTGGATGAAAAGCGGAACCGCGTGGAAGAAAAGAAATGGCATTCAGAACTGGAGCGCCCCATCTATTTTGTGGAAACCAGGGAAGGCCACGTATGCTGCTGGTGCTCCGTGCGGCGTGGGGAAATTGTGCTGCAATCCCATCCTCTTTCACCGGTGCCGGCAAGGATATTGAAACACCCGCAGGAAGCCGAGGTACTGGGACAAGTGGTGGGCGTGGCTATGCGACTGGGTGAGGCGCCTGTTCCTGCTCCTGCTGAGCCAGTGCAACAACCGAGTCCTGTAGAAGACGTAAGTGAGCAGAAAGAATTGCGTCGCCGTTGACCGGCGCTTTCAGCACAAAAGAATTGGGGCTGAGTATCCCTGAAATGCTCGACTGGGCGACCGCCTGCTGATATTCCTGAAAAATCTCCCGCACCGGCACATGGGTCAAATCGTGCGATGTTTCCATGTGGGCAGCATAAATAGCTTCCTGAGTGGGGCGGTTGCCGTAAGCGCGCGAAAATCCCCAATGCAGATAGCCGCCGCTGCCTGTCTGCAGCGAACAGATATAGGCCAGCTTTTCCACCAGCGTGGGCAGAGCGTTTAAGGTGCGCTTTTTGAAGTCGTCAGCAGCTTTAAGAATCATGGCGCGTGATCCTCGGAAAACCTAATGCATTTTTAAGCGGTTTTCTGCAACAGTTTTTTGTTATTTCTACATGAAAACATAGCATAAATGCCTGCCAGTAGCAGAACTTTTAGGTTTCTGTTCTGAAAATAAGAAATCTGGGTACTGGAGTAACCATGCCGGGGGCGGGTCAGCGATTGGCCAATGTGGCAATGTCTCCCAGGCCAAGCAGCCGGCTATCTGCCGTGACCAGGGTGAGGCCAAAGATCTTGGCGGTGGCAGCCAGAAACCGGTCCGCCGGATCAGCGTGCAAAGGTAGCTGCTCAGCCCAAAGCGCGATTTCATAGGTGAGTGGCGCTTCACGAAGACCTTCTACGGAACGCTCGAGCCATGCGATGGCGTTCCCCGGAATCAGGAGGCGGCCAAAGCCGATTTTCCCAGTTAAACTGGATCTCTTATGCGCGTTCTTATAGCCGGTGGAGGCACCGGCGGACATGTGATTCCGGCCCTGGCGATTGCCCGTGAACTTAAGACCCGTTACGGCGCGGAAGTGTTGTTTGTGGGCACGGCCCGAGGCATGGAAAACCGCCTGGTGCCACAAGCTGGTTTTGGGCTGGTGCGCGTAAAGGTGGGCGCGCTTAAGAATGTTGGCCTGATTACGCGGATGCGCACGCTGTTTGACCTGCCGCGCGCTGTTGTGGATGCGCGCAAAATCATCAAGGCGTTCGATCCACAAGTCGTGGTTGGAGTGGGCGGGTACGCATCCGGACCAGCCATGGCAGCGGCCATCATGATGCATGTTCCCACGCTGGCGTTTGAACCGAATTATGTGCCCGGCTTTGCCAACAAGATTGTGGGACATCGCGTGTCAGCGGCTGCGGTGCATTTTGAGCAGACGCAGAAATTTTTTCGCAACGCGCAGGTGGTCGGCGTGCCGGTAAGGGCGGAGTTCTTCAAGGTCCCGGCAACAGGCAGCAACCATCCGCCGACCTTGCTGGTTTTTGGAGGAAGCCAGGGCGCGCATGCGATCAACCAGGCGATGGTTGCCGCTGCACCGGAAGTACTACGGCAAATTCCATTGCTCCACATCATCCACCAGACCGGAGAGCGCGACTATAATGACATTCGCGCTGCCTACGAACGCGCAGGCGTAATGGCGGAAGTATCAGCGTTTATCGATGACATGCCAGCGGCATTTGGGCGGGCTGACTTGCTGCTGTGCCGGTCGGGCGCAAGCACCGTTGCGGAAATAGCCGCGGCGGGAAAGCCGGCGGTCTTTGTTCCGTTTCCGCGCGCAGCGGACGACCATCAGCGCCGCAACGCCGAGGCGATCGTTGCGGGAGGAGCGGCTGTGCTGGCGCCGCAAGCAGAACTTACACCTGAGCGATTGACGCGGATGGTCACAGAGTTGTTTGCTGATCCCAAGCGTCTAAAGGAAATGGCGGAGCGGGCACGAGCGCTTTCACATCATGACGCCGCAGGACGGGTGGCGAGGATGGTAGCGGAACTGGCGGGAAGCAACTAGCAAATAACAATTGGCAAAATTTGTGTTGAGCCCGACTAGCGCAGCGAACCGGCTGCAACAGGAGCATTCGGAATCTCATCTGCAGGAAGGCTGCCTGGCGGTGTTGGAGCGTAGCGACAGAAATAAAAGACTATGTTTGCAAAAATTCAGCGTATCCATTTCGTAGGCATTGGAGGCATCGGCATGAGCGGAATCGCCGAGGTCTTACTTACGCTCGGGTACAAAGTTTCTGGCTCTGATCTCAAAAATTCCAGCGTGACAGAACGCCTGGCGGAGCGCGGCGCGATCATCTTTGAAGGCCATCGCGCGGAAAACATTACTGGCGCTGAAGTGGTTGTAGCCAGTTCAGCCATCCGCCGTGACAATATTGAGATCATGGCGGCGCACACTGAGCATGTCCCGGTGATCCAGCGTGCGGAGATGCTGGCTGAACTCATGCGTCTGAAATATGGAATCGCCATCGCCGGGATGCATGGCAAGACCACGACTACAAGCATGGTCGCCGCGGTGCTGGCGGCTGGCGGACTTGATCCTACGGTCGTTGTGGGCGGACGCGTGGACGCCATGGGCTCCAATGCGCGTCTCGGCAAATCGCAGTATATGGTTGCTGAAGCGGATGAGAGTGATCGATCATTTCTCAAGCTGTCTCCCATACTTGCCGTGGTCACCAACATTGACCGCGAGCACATGGATTGCTACCGTGACATGGCGGACGTGGAACAGGCTTTTCGGGACTTCATTGACCGCGTTCCTTTTTACGGCATGGCCGTGCTTTGCCATGACGATGACCGCCTGCGCAACATGCTGCCGCGTCTCGCGCGTCGCGCCACTACATACGGCACGTATGCCGGCTCTGACTTTCGCATTCTCGGCGCAAAAAGCAAATTCGCCGGCAACAAGCATTACGCGCATTTCTCCGTGGAGTACCATGGCAAATCGCTGGGCGACTTCCACCTGCGTGTTCCGGGCAATCACAATGTGCTCAATGCCACGGCTGCCGTGGCCGTGGGCGTGGGGCTGGACATTGAACCGGACCGCATTCGTGAAGCGCTGGAAAACTTTCGCGGCGTTGACCGTCGCTTTCAACTCCGTGGCCGCGCTGCTGGCGTCAGCGTCATTGACGACTACGGCCACCATCCCACTGAGGTGCGGGCCACTCTCGCCGCGGCGCGGCACTGCGGATTCAAGCGCGTCCACGTGATTTTTCAGCCGCACCGCTTCACCCGCACGCGTGATCTGCTGGAGCAGTTCGGCGCATCCTTCAATGACGCCGATACTGTTTTTGTGCTCGATATCTATGCCGCCAGTGAGCCGCCCATCCCCGGCATTACCGGTGAGCGTCTTGCGCAGACGATCCAGTTGCTTGGCAAGAAAAGCGGCAACGTAAGCTACGCCACCTCGTTCGACGAAGCCGCGCGTCAGGTGTCTGTTTTGGCTGAACCGGGTGACATGGTGCTTACACTCGGCGCTGGCAACGTGTCACAGCTTGGACCAATGGTGTTGGACCAACTGAAGAAAAAGCAGGCCGCGCTTAAGGAAGCCGCCAGTTATTAGCGATGACCGCGCAACGATGTGCGTCTTCAAAATAACGGGCATCCGTCGGAAACTTTGTTCTCTAAGGGCCTATAGTACCCATAAAATCGCCTTAGCCGTGCCGCGTAAAAATCCACTTTTGTCATCTCACTCCTAAGACGCTCTTGAGTACAAACATAGCGCCCTGGTCACCATAGTTACCCCCAGTCCTTCACCCCGTGCGCGGCCGCCAACCTCTTTACGCCGATACAAAGATTGTTGCCTGAGACCGGGAAAACTTCTTGCCTGCAAAAACAATCCCAGTCATTGGCGGCAAGACTTTCTATGCATCGGACCAGTTCCATCTTTCGCGGATTATCAGCCAGTGCGCTCCTCTATTGTCTTCCGGCGCTGGCGCAGCAGCCTGCCCTGGCCCATGGGAACGGAGGCAGCGCTGAAGGCCGTTTGAGCGTGACGTTGACCGTGGTCTCTTCCGTTGGATTGGTGGTAGGGCCAAATGGAGAGCAGCAGATCGTCGTGGCGAATGCGGCTGATCCAAAAGATAATGTCTCACGCTTGCAGCCGGTAGTGAATGTTTCGCTCACGCCCGTGGCAAGCGAAGCGGCGAAGACCAAACCGAAGAAAGCCAGCAGGAAAACATCCACGTACTAGCCATCTCGCCGCCACGCGTTCGCGGCACGCCTGACGGCGCTCAGTGCCGCTCAGGATTACAAGGGTATAGGGAGTAACTTGCACCGCTAAAGAATTATTGCTTCGGCGGGGCTTCTTTCGTTCCCACGTTCAGATCAACGTCCCTTACGTTGGAAGGCGCTGCGGGCAGAGTTACGCTCCGCGAGATTTCCCTGCTTTCATGCTCAATAACAACGGTGTACGCGCCCGCAGCCAGATTGCGGAAGATGTACGCGCCAGTGGCACTGGTTTTAACTTCAAGAGGAAATCCTTTCAGCCGGACCACCGCGCCAGCGACAGGCACGGTCTGCAGAGTGGCTTTGTCATACACCAGCACACGTCCGGCGATGGAACGCAGCGCCTTTACCGTAAATTGTGCGCTGGCCGGCTTGCCTGGTTCCACGGTGATGTTTTGCGCGGCCAGGTCCTGCAGCGCGTATCCGGCGGGGAAAGAGTCCGGCAATGTGCTTACGGAATAATTTCCCGGCGCAAGACCGGTGAAGGCAAACTTGCCGGTAAGGCCGGTTTGCACGCGGCGGGTGAATTTCTCTGCTTTCAATTCCACCGTAACGCCGTTCACGCCCGTGCCTGCGTCATTGAGTAAAAAGCCAAAGACCTGTCCCTTGGCGAAGTTGATGCCAAAATCCACGGTGGCATTCATGTCCGCGGTGGCCGGTGAATCCGTGGTGTAAAAGAAAGGTTCGCTGCTCTGCAACTTCGCTTCAACGCGATGCACGCCGAAGGGCACGTGATGGAATGAATAATAGCCGCTGGAATCAGTGCGGGTAACGCGGTCCTCGTCCAGGCGTACTTCAACGCCGTTGAGCGTGGGGGCCTGCGTGTTGTAGAGCCCGGCGGAATCATCGTCACGGAAGATGTGACCCTGGATCATGCCGTGGCGTCCGGGCAGCAACAGCGAGGGGACGCTGAAGAAACGGTGCTGCAGAGAGATGCTGTACAGCGGATGCGTGGTGGTAACGCCGTTATTGGCGGTGCGGACCAGTGACGCCGAGCCGACAATATTATTGGTGGCCCTGAACCGCTGTGAATAGCTGACCGTGGCCGTGGTCAGCGCGAACTTGCCCTGCACCAACTCTGTGTTGCTGTTGAAATAACTCACGTCAACCTTGCGGCGGGAGTGCCCGCGAGAAATCCAGCTCAGGGCCGCGCTCACATCATTGCGCGCGGGCGCAAGATTGACGGTGAATGCATTGGTAAAACCCAGAAGTTGCAGCAGCGCGGTGTTGCGCAGCAGATCGGCAAGCTGTTCTGGCGTGGACGCCACGATGCCGGCGCGGTCGAGCGCGTCCTGCAGTCCGGGAATCTGGGAAAAGATAGCGGCCAGCGTGGGCACCTGTACGTCATGCCGGAAGAAGCCGCTCAACTGAAATGCTCCGGCGGAAGCGCGCGCATTCACGGCAAAATCATTGCCTCCGCCTCCGCCTTCAATAATTACGGTGCGCTGGTACTGGAACCCGGCGCCGAAGTGCCGTGATGAGTAGTCAACCCCGGCAGGAAGGTTCAG
>DATBCN010000443.1:0-5463 GCA_036270475.1 Candidatus Angelobacter sp.
GTGAGCCAGAATGACATGAAAATTTTCAAAAACAGACTGCGGTATTTCACTGCTGCTCTCCCGGAAGCAGATAGACGTAGCCGCTGCCGCGGATGGCTTTTACTCGCTCCTGCTCTCCGTCATACGGGCCGAGTTTGCGCCGCAGATTGCTCACATGCACGTCAATGCTGCGGTCCATGGGGGACATGGGCCGGCCCAGCGCGGCCTGTGTCAGGTCTTCACGGCTGATGATCTTTCCCGGATTGCGGAGAAACGTGTAGAGCAGGTCGAACTCTGCGCCTGTAAGGTTCACCGGCTTGCCATTGCAGGTGACGCTGCGCGACTCCGGATGCAGTTCCACGCCCGCCAGATGGACCGGCTGCGAAGAAACGGACGCGCCACTATTGGACGCGCGCCGCAAAATCGCCCGCAGCCGCGCCACAAGCTCGCGCGGATTAAATGGCTTGGGCAGATAATCGTCCGCGCCCAGTTCCAGCCCCAGGATTCTATCCAGTTCGCTGCCGCGTGCCGTGAGCATCAGCACCGGCACGGAACTTTTTTGCCGCAGTTGTTTGAGCACGTCCAGGCCGCTCATGCCCGGAAGCATGACGTCCAGCACCACCACGGAATAGTGGTTGGCCAGCGCCTGGTTGAGCCCGCTGGGACCATCATGCGCGGCGTGCAATTCAAATTGCTCGCTTTGCAAATATTCTTCCAGCAGCTTGCTTAACTCCGTATCGTCGTCAATAAGCAGGACTGACACCATAGCTTGTCACCTTAAACCCTGCGCACACGCTGGCGGGGTTAAGAAATGTGAAGGCATGATAAACCGAATTAACAACTCATAACCTTGTTTGTCCGGGTTCCGGGTTAACACTTGTGGTAGCCATTGCCGGGGTCGCCAGAGCAAACGGAAAATGCCGGGACAATGTAGCTGCCGCTTGATTGTAAAAGGAGTTGGTTCATGCACAAGAAATTTTTCATTACCATTGCGGTCCTACTGGCCGTGGCAGCCGGCCTGGCGACATCCGCTGCGGCCCAGCATCACGGCCGGGGTTATGGTCACAATGGTTGGATGCTGAAACATATGACCAAAGCTCTGGACCTCACTGAGGCCCAGCAGACCCAGATCAAAAGCATCATGGCCGATGGCAAAGCAAAGACCATGCCCCTGATGCAGCAGCTCCGCCAGAATGAACAGGCGGAAAACGCCAACATCAACGGGACTTTCAACGAACAGCAGGTCCGCGCTTTCGCCGCAAAGCAAGCCCAGATCCAATCTGACTTGATGGTGGAGAAGCAGCGGACAAAGTCGCAAATTTATGCCGTGCTCACGCCGGAGCAGCGGCAAAAGGCGCAACAGCTCATGCAGGAACGCCAGCAGCACCGGCAGGAACGCATGAAAAAACACGCAGAGCAAACGCAGCCAGCACCCAAGTAGGTCTCCTTTCTTTTTCCTCCCTCCAGAGGGTTGCGGGCGGCAGCAATGCCGCCCATTTTTCCGCTCATCCCCCTCTTGCTAAGGCAGGGGCCGACTGTCTTCTGCTCATCAAGCTCAAACCACACAATGTGTCATCATCCCGCGCAACAGTCCCGTGGTAAAAAAGAGTCCCCTCGTGGGGAACTACAATCCGATACCTGATGCCCTTTGACTTTGATTCTGAAACTCGCCGCCGGCTTGGCTACAAGCTGATCGACCGCATAGACCAATATTTTTCCAGCCTGCAGCATCGGCCAGTGCAGCTTCCTGAGGAAATTCGCGGCTTCGCCGATCTCAAAAACTCTCTGCCCGAGTTCGGCGACGACGCCGGCAAAGTGCTGGACGATCTCTGCGCGGAAATGGTGGCCCAGGGTTTCCATGTCCCCAGCGCTAATTATTTTGGCCTGATGAACCCCACGCCAACCTATATGGCGGTGCTGGCCGAAGCGCTGGTGGCGGCGTTAAATCCTCAGCTTGCCAGCCTGGCTCGCTCACAGCTTGCCGCGCGCATTGAGCGTGAAACCGTCCGCTGGATTGGCGAGCGCGTCCGCTGGGACAAGCCGTTTGACGGCACTTTCACCAGCGGCGGGAATGAAGCCAACTTCAGTGCGCTGGCCATGGCGCTGGCAACCTATTTCCCGCAATCCGTGGAAGATGGCCTCTCCGCTGTGCATGCGCGGCCAGTGCTGTACACCTCTGCCGAGGCCCACCATTCTCTGGACAAGTCCGCTGGCCTGCTGGGACTGGGACGCAAGGCGCTGCGGCGCATTCCCGTGGACCACGCCGCGCAGATGGATACAGCCCAACTGGAATCACAGATCGCGCAGGATAAAGCTGCGGGCTTCGCGCCTTTCTGCGTCATCGCCACGGCGGGCACCACCAACTCAGGGGCCATTGACGATCTGGTGGCCTTGGCCGGCGTCTGCCAGCGCCATCAACTCTGGTTTCACGTCGATGGAGCATACGGCGCGGCGGCAATCTTTTCTGACCAACACCGCGAACTTGTGCGCGGCATTGAACTCGCCGACTCGGTGACCATCGACCCCCACAAATGGCTCGCCATGCCTTTTGCTTGCGGTGTTGTCCTTACCTCCCGTCCAGCGGCGCTGCAACAGGCATTTGCCACGAACACGCCCTATATGCCCCGGAAGAGCGGCGCTGCGCCTGTGTTGGACAATTTCCAGGTAAGCACCCAATGGTCACGGCGGATGAACTCGCTCAAGCTGTGGCTTACGCTGCGTGTCCACGGACGCCAGGAATACGAAGAACTCATCGACCGGCAATTTAAGTTGGCGGCATTTTTCGCCAACTGGGTGCGCGGCTCAGAGCTGTTTGAACTGGCAGCCCCGCAGGTTCTTCCCATTGTCAATTTCCGTGCAAAGCTGCCCGGAGCTTCAGAGGGGCAGCTTCGCGCCGCCCATGATGCCATTGTTGGCGAGGTCACGCGTGACGGCCGGCGCTGGATATCCACCACGCTGGTCAACGGAAAATCTGTGGTCCGCATGATGGTCATCAGCTACCTCACGGGACATAGGCATCTGGAAGAACTGATGATTGCCGTGACCGATGCGGCAAAGAAACACGCCGGAACAACATTTAAGGACCAACGCACGTATAAGGACCAACGCACGTAGCTTGGCGCTTATAACTCGCCCACCGGCCGGTATTCCTCTTGCAGGAATAGACACATGCCGTCCCAGGCTGGCGCGGATGAGGCCGCCGCTGCCATGGCCTCGGTCATGGTAGTCGGAGTTTCATCAGGCGGCATTGCACGATGGCTGTGATGGTTCCGTCCCCAGCTGGCGTCCTGGATAAACTCGTTCAATTTTTTGGGATCGACTTTCACCTGCAGCACTACCGCCTCGTTCGCTTCAAGATTCACAACCAACAATTTCAGGTCCTTGCCCTTTTTCGAAGAAACGTCTTGCGCATAGATGTAAGTACGCTCTCCGCTGTGGCGGTCCCAGCTTTGCACCATGGGCTGCCAGCCTGAATCCATGGCCGCGCGCACAATTTCGTCGAACCGCGTATCGGAAGCGGCGTTCACGAACGGCTGGTTTTCAAAGATTGCGCCCTTCAGGCTCTTCACGCCGGCAAAATGCCAGAATTTCACCGTGAATCCAGCCAGTCCCATCACCCAGCGGTGCTGCCGATGGACGTGATAGTTGGCCTCAATATGCTGGACGATCTTGCCAAAATCGTCTTGGGCGAAGGCGTTCCGCGCTGGCGCAAAAAGAACTGCCATCATCAGGACGGCGGCAAAAGCGAACGGCCTTCTATTCTTCGTCATGCTTGTTCTCCTTTTTCTGCTTGTTCCTGCCGGCCTCTTTTTGTCCGGGAACAAAGTGCTGTTCCATGGCGGCTATCTTGTCCACGGGAACGTCACCCACAATGTTGACCACGGTAAGCTCTTTGGCTTCCGCCACCAGAATCACCAGCCCTGCAACCCGATCATGGTCCTTGAGCAGATAAATCTCATCATGCTCGTTATGGCGCTTGTCAGTGCTCTGGACGATCTTGCTCCAGCGCGGCGCGCTCAACTGCGTACGAATTGCCTCCACATCAGCCTTGCTGTATTGGCTGGCTTCGTCAAACTCAAAACTTTTTATGTAGATGCCCTTGAGGTTCTTGACGATCGCTTTGAGCTGTTCGACATCCTTGTCCTCGTCATTGATCTTCTCGATCAGGCCCACGGCAAACTGAAGCAGTGATCCATCCAGGGTCACGTCGGTGACGCGCGCGGCTTTGTCGCTCAACTTGTCCAGGTTGGCCAGCTGCAGTCTGGCGTCCTGCCCGTGGCCGCGCGTGGCCGAAAGGCACAAGAGCATTCCAATAAGAATTTGTGCAAACGTTCTGGTAATACGGTTCATAGACGTTGTCTCCTGATCTTGTCATTCGGCCCTGCCGGAAGCTGCGCGTGCTGCAGCACATGGTTCATCTTGGCGCGGGCAATCTCCAGCGCCAGAATCGCCTGGTCGCGCGCCTTCTCCGCTTCCTGCCGCAGTTTTTCTTGCTTTTCCCGCGCGACTTTCATTTCTTCCGCATGCCTGTACTCTGAATACTGGTAGCCTGCCCAACCAAACCCAAGCAGCAGGACCGCCGCTACCGCCACAATCCATGCCGGACGCAACGTCCACCACGCTAGAAAGCCGTTGTTCTTCTTTGCTTTTGCTTTTACTGCCGGCTCTGTTTTGCCTTCCGTTTTTGCCTGCTCCACCCGCGCCATCACTCGCTGAGTAAAGCCGCTGCCCGGATCTTTGCGCTTCAACGCCTCGCGAAGATCATCCTCAGAAAAATGCATATCGTACCTCTCGAATCTTGCGGGTGAGTGCTTTGCGCAGGTCACCCAGTGAGCGATGCAGTGTGCTCTTCACGGTATTCACCGGCATTTCCAGAACGTCGGCAATCTCAGCCGGCCCCAAACCTTCCTGAAAGCGCAGGATCAACATGAGCCGTTGCTTTTCCGGCAGAGCGGCCACGCTCTGCTGTAATCGCTCCAGCAACAGCGGATCACCCGGCCGCGAAGAGGCCGCTGGTTCCGGCGCGTCTTCCAGCGCCAGTTCACGGCGGCGCCGCGTTTTACGTCCCTGATCGATGCAGCGGTTGGCCGTAACCCGCCGCAACCAATACGTAAGGTGCGCTGGAGACTGTATCCGCTCCAGCCCCTGATGCAGTTCCAGAAAGACCTCTTGCGCCAGGTCTTCCGCCAGAGCGCGGTCACGCAGAAAATGGTAGGCAATGCTGAACACCATGCCCTGGTGCTTCTGCACCAGTTCGGCAAAGGCCAGCGAATCTCCCAGGGCTGAGCGGGTCAGCGCCTGTTTGAGCCTATCGTCTTCAAGTGCCGCGATCGGTTCCAAATGCCCTCTCTTGAACAGTTATACGTACCCGGGGGATTTCCGGGTGCAGGTTTCTTGATAAGCTGGAAAATCAGGGGGTTGAGTAATGGCTGACCACGACCATAAGTCCTTTGAAGCTGACTACCTGGATGAAGTCCGCCGCGG
>DATBCN010000444.1:0-7923 GCA_036270475.1 Candidatus Angelobacter sp.
AGCTGGACCATCTAAGCAGCTCATCGGGGCCATTCCGCCAGACGATCCGTTGCGTAAACTTGCGATTGCGCAACCGGATACAGACAGAAAGATTGCCCAGATCGCGTTTTTCTTGAAGTCGGCGTGAAGGTTGCAAGCCGCACAACTCCGCCACCCAGGCTCGATGAAGCAGCGCAAGCGGAGTTCAGGGCAAAGGCCGCAGGGCTGGCCCTAAAATATCGAACAGAGTTGCTGCCAGGAGCATAAGAGCGTTCTTCTCGATTTCAGAGATGCCTTTGCTTTCTCCAGTCGTATGTAAAGCACCATTCATCAAAAAGTAATAACCCATTCATCTATCGGTGGGAGAGACCTGCTATCCCTGTTATCGGGGGCGCGATAGACCGCGCAAGCGAGCAGGGCCGGTCAGCGTGCGCCGCCAAAATCTTTTTTACCTTGGAGGTATTCATGTCACACGTGAGACGTCTCAGCATGCTGGGCGTATTTGCCATGTTGGGTGTATTGGGCCAGTTGAACGCCGGCGCGGAAGATGGAGAAGGAATCAAAACGGTTTTTGTGATCGCGATGGAAAACCACAACTGGACGCAGCCAGCCAATCAGTTCACTGGTGGAATCCAGCAGATTTTCCAAAACCCGGCTGCCCCGTTCATCAACAGCCTGGTGAATGGCACGGCGGTTGCCAAAGTGAATGGCCGCGATGTCCGCATCAGTGAGCATTTGGCTTTTGCCGCGAACTACCACAACGTTCTGGCCACACCCGCGGGAAATAATCCCCACATTCATCCTTCCGAGCCGAATTATTTGTGGGCTGAAGCGGGAACAAATTTTGGCATTCTAAATGACAACGATCCTTTCTCTGCAGTGAACCCGTCAAACCAGAACACGAACCAGCATCTGGCGACATTGCTCACACAGGCTGGGAGGAGCTGGAGATCGTACCAGGAAGACACGGACCTGACGACGGTTGGCGGCCAGCTTACCAATGTGCCTCTGCCGCGCGACCAGTGGACCGTCCCGCTCAAGAGCATCTCCGGCGTTTTTGCTCCGGGCAATTTCAACCAGTTCAACGGCTCCAACCAGTTCAACTACGCGGCCAAGCACAACCCTCAGGTCTTTTTTACTGACAGCAACGGCGGCAATGACGCGACCACGGCGAACCCGCTGCGCTTCCAATATGCGCCGCTGCAACAGTTGTTTACCGATCTGGCCAACAACACCGTGGCCGACTATAACTACATCACGCCGAACCAGTTTAACGATATGCACACCACGCTTACCGGCGGCTATAAAGGGCTGACGGGCGATCCGGCAAAGATCCTGCAGGGCGATGATTTTCTGCGGCAGATCATTCCCGTGATCATGGCTTCAAAGGCGTACAAAGAGCACGGAGCGATCATTATCTGGTTTGATGAATCCGAGCAGGACGCCGTGGGCGACAATCCCGACGATTTTAACCACACCATTGGCGAGATCGTGATCTCCGAGCGCGCACACAAGAACGTGCACGGCGTACCGTACGCCAGCCCGCTCAACTTCACGCATTCCTCTGATCTGCGCACCATGCAGGAAATTTTCCGCACCGGCGGGCCATTTCTGGGCGATGCCGCCAACGCCATTGATCTCTCTGATTTGTTCGAGCGCGGCGTGATCCGGAACAGAGAGAAAGACGATGACGGCAGGGACCGCGACTAAGGAAGCGGCTGTTTGAAGTTGTGGTTTGATGTTGGACCGGCGCAGGGAAAAAATCGAAAACCAGCGATTCCTCTGCGCCGTTGTATTTTGCGCGGCGCGCTCTTCTCGTACTCGCTGGCTTCTTCGCACATCAATGGCTGTTCAGGAACTCTTCCACCACAGCGATGTACAGGCGGGAGCGGCGCCAGGCTTGAACATAGGAATAAAGGCAAACACGAACTAGATCAGAGCAGGGCGCAATTCTGAAGCAATTCGCGGCTAGAGCGCCTCCCAAGTTAATGTACCCAGATGGGCTTACCTCGGCGGCTAAAGCCGACAATGGATGCTAGGTTACCGCAGGCATAAAATGCCTGCTCCACTCCGAGAAGGATACAGCAACTCTGGAACCGCGGCTAATTTCTCGCAATCAGCTCTTAAACACTATTGACCCACCCACCATCGTCGCCATCACTTTTCCCTGCATCTGCCGGCCATCGAAGGGCGAGTTCTTTGACTTCGAATGAGACCGCGCCGCGTGGTAGGCCCACTTCATCGCGGGATCGAAGATGGTAACGTCGGCGCGTGCGCCCACAGCCAGCGTGCCGCGGCCCTGCAGGTTCATCACGCGCGCCGGATTTGTGGAGAGCAGTTCCACGATGCGCCGCAAAGGAATGTTGTGGCGGCCGTGCAGCACTGAGATGCACAGGCCCAGCGCGGTCTCCAGTCCGGTGATGCCGAAGGGTGCGCGGTCAAACTCCTGGTTTTTTTCATGCGCGGCATGCGGCGCGTGGTCCGTGGCCACGCAGTCCACGGCGCCATCGGCCAGGCCAGCCAAAAGCGCTTCACGGTCTTCACGGGAGCGCAACGGCGGATTCATTTTGAAGTTGGTGTCGTATTGGCCAATGTCTTCATCCAGCAGAGTGAAGTGGTGCGGCGTGATTTCACAGGTCACTCGGAGATGGTCCCGCTTGGCCTTGCGCACGGCACGCAGCGCGTCCGCGGTCGAAAGATGCGCGACGTGATAGCGGGCCTTGGTTTCGGCGGCAAGGCGAATGTCGCGTTCAACGATAGTACTCTCAGCTTCCCTGGGCCACCCGCGCAGTCCCAGACGAAATGCCGTCGCGCCGGCGTTCATCGCCGAGCCTTCCGTCATGCGGCAATCTTCCGCATGCTGGACCACAGGCATGTTCAACGCGGCGGCCGCGATCAACGATTGGCGCATGATCTTGTCTTCAAGAATGGGCTTTCCGTCATCGCTGAAAGCCACTGCGCCCGCGCGTTTGAGCGCGGCAAAATCGGTGAGTTGTCCGCCAAGGCTGCCAACCGTGGCTGCGGCAACCGGAAAGACGTTGACGTGAGCGCCGCGGGCAGGGTCCAGCATCCAGCGCGTGATCTCCGCTGAATCGTTTACGGGGCTGGTGTTCGGCATGGTGCAGACGGAGGTAAACCCTCCGGTGGCTGCCGCCATGGTTCCGCTGGCGATGGTTTCTTTGTGCGATTGTCCTGGCTCACGCAGGTGGACATGAATATCAATGAATCCGGGAGCGACGACGAGTCCGCGGGCATTAAAGGTGTCGTCGACCTTGCCGCGCAGTTTGCCCGCGGGCGCGATTTCAATCACACGACCGTCTTTGAGAAGCAGGTCGTATTTGCCCTCAAGCTTCTCAGCGGGGTCGATGAGGAGACCGTGGCGAATTGCGAGAGATCCTTTATTGTGCATGCAGAAATCGAAACCCTTTTGCCGCAGATTTACGTTTTTGTCCGAAGTTCCGAGCGTAGCGAGGAACCCCTATAGCGGCGAAAAACAAAGGACAACGAGGCTGGTCCGATAAAGGACCGTTGCTATAGGGTTCCCTCCAGTTTGCTTCGCAAACTCTCGGGATTTCAGAAAACGTCATTGCACCCCCAGGCAAATACTCAAGATTGCCATTCGCACATAGACGCCGTTATGGACCTGTTCTTCAATCACCGATTGAGGTCCGTCGGCGATTTCACTCTGGATTTCCATGCCGCGCACCATTGGCCCCGGATGCATGACGATGGCATCGCTCTTGGCGAGTTTCAGCCGCTCCGGTGTGAGTTGGTAGTGCGCGATGTAATGGTTGGCGTCGAGCTTGAGGCCGGCGAGCCGTTCTTTTTGCACGCGCAGCATCATTATTACGTCAGCTTTCCGCGTTGCTTCTTCTATATGGCGGCTGACTTTTATGCCAGGAGCCAGGCCGCTGGCGTATTCCGGCAACAATTCCGGCGGGCCGCAGAGCACAATCTGCGCGCCAAACTTTGACAGCAGGTGGACATTGGAACGCACCACGCGACTGTGCTGGATGTCGCCAATCATGGTAACGCGCAGGCCCTGCAATGATTTTTTATGGCGCAAAATCGTATAGGCGTCCAGCAGGGCCTGTGAAGGATGCTCATGCATGCCGTCACCGGCATTGATGATGGGGATGCGGAGATTGCGGGCAAGCACTTGCGGCGCGCCGGAAGAGGGATGGCGCACGACAATGCAATCTGAACCAAGGGCCTGGAGCGTCTTGCCGGTATCCACCAGTGACTCGCCTTTTTCAATGCTGGAGGCCATGGCATTGATGACCGAGGTGTGCGTGCCCAGCAGTTTGGCGGCAAATTCAAACGAGACGCGCGTACGCGTGGAAGACTCGTAAAAAAGAAGCGCAATACGCTTGCCGCGAAGCAGAGGCCGTGGCCGGCCGGACTGCATCTTTCGCGCCAGCTTGAGAAAAACAGAAATTTCATCCGCGGAGAGGTGCTCGAGTTCGATTAAAGAGCGTGTGCGCGACATTGGCAAAAAAATACGAGACTCAGAAATACGGGACTAAGAAACCTACGAAATGCGTTCCACCAGCAGGACCTGTTCTTCCTGGTCGATCTCAGAGAGTTTTACTTCAATGATTTCGGTATCAGTGGTTTGTACGGTGCGGCCAATGAAGGCGGCTTCAATGGGCAGTTCACGGTGTCCGCGGTCTATGAGGACGCAAAGTTGGACGCGGCGGGGGCGTCCGTGGTCGAACAGTGCATCCATGGCGGCGCGGACGGTGCGTCCGGTATAAAGCACGTCATCCAGCAGGATCACGTTTTTGTCCACAATGTCAGTTCCCAGCGGCGTGGCTTTTTTGATGACCGGCGTAGCGCCTACGGTGGAAAGATCGTCACGGTAGAGGGTGATATCCAGCGTGCCGACGGGCACAGGTTTTTTATCAATCTGCTGGATCAGGTTCGCCAGCCGGGCGGCCAGAGGCACACCGCGCCGCTTGATGCCGACCAACACCAGATTTTCGACGCCATTGTTTTTTTCCACGATTTGATGGGCCAGGCGCACGAGTGTTCGCTCAATTTCCGAGCCGGACATAAGACGTCCCTTTACATGGAGGTTGGGTAGGCGGGTGGAGGCAGGATTCATAGTCACCGCATGATATCTGAAGGGGGCATGATGCGCCAACCGTCATAGTCCAGCGCGGTTTGGGGCCTTGGCCAATGCCACCGCCATGGCCCCGCTGGCGACGCCAATGGCCAGGAAAATGACAAGAATAAACACCATGATGAAGGCGGTAATGACGATGAATCCATGAGGAGTTGCAAACCATTGCAATACCTGTTGCGACTGCGGGTCCGGGGCGTGGGAGGCTTGTTCCTGGATCCTGCTGGCGATGAGATCACGGAGCTTTTCCTGACTGCCCGGCGAGAGAAAGAATGCCCCATAAAAACCAAAGCTGAGCAGGCCCATCATGGCGCCCATCCGAGCGCCGTGGCTGGCGCGCATGGGAGCAGGGCGGTGCCGCCGATACCGGGAAATGGTCCAGGCCAGACCCGCCGGTAGCACAATGAACAGACCTGGCAGGGGCGACAGGATGATCACGATTGCCGCAAGGGCAGCCATTGGCGTGGCAGAGCGGATAAATGTCTTCCACTCGATCCTGTCTGAAGGCGAAAGACTCTTGGCGGCCAGAGGAGAAGCAAATTTGGGCGGGGGATGTGGATGTGCAGCGGAATCTTGCTGGATGGAGCCTGGCTGCTCCTGAGCCGGCAAAGGCTGTTCAAGTGCTTTGGAAACCTTGATTTGCGGAGCACGGCAGCAGGGGCAAAACGCTATCTGCTCGTCCAGCAGATGCCCACAGCGATAGCAATTAGATTGCACATTCACCAAGTTACAAGAGCCTTTACGGCTTGGCAAACATAGGGAACGCTGAAAATAGGATCCGCAATTCTTAGAAAATCAGGACCAAGGCCAAATTTTTCCGGGACAGAATGCAGCCCCGTGGTCAGACATTGGCCCAATCGCGTCATTTGTCGAGTGAAAATCAAAAATGTCGAGTGAAAATCAAAAAAACTTGAGTTTGATATATCAGGGCTGGCGGGACATGACTCTTACTTAATAACTAAGCACTAACAATCTCAAAAAGCTGACAGTGCACGTCTTCCGGAGAAGGAAAAAGACGTGAGAAAATCCATTGTTCGTTTACTCTTCATTGCGGTTCTTTTAGCTGCATGTGGTTCCACACCGGTGTTCGGGGACGGGGGATCTCCTCCATCCTGCAGACCTCCGCTTATCTGTATGGCGAGATAGGCACACTGACCTTTAGCGCTGTGGAATGGGCCGGCCAGGCTGGAGTAAGCTGGCGCTTCAAATCCATGTGGCTGCGGTACACATTTTGGCTGGCGGCGCCGATCCTGCAATGTTTGCTGGCTATCCTGATGCTGCGCCGCGGATTGCAAAAAAAATTTCGTTTTTTCTTTGTGTATACGGTGTTTGCAATCATCGCCGAACCCACGAAGTTTGCTCTCTTTCATCCTGATCAAAATACCTGGGCCTACTTCTGGACATCGTGGGGAAGTGAGGCGATCTATGCGGTCCTGGGTTTCCTGGCAATCTACGAGGCGTTTGGCAACGTATTTGAGAATTTCCGTCACTTTGGCTGGTTCAAGCTTCTGCTGCCGACGACTGCCGCGATCATGCTGGGTATTGCGATTCTGATCCCAGTCGCTCACCATGCTATTGATACGGAACCACTTCTGGAGAGTATCTTTGCCCTGCAAGTGGCCGTGCGCTGCCTCCAACTCGGGGTGTTTTTTCTCATCTTCCTGTTGGCCAGGTTTTTTGACATGGACTACCAGCAATACGCCTTCGGGATTGCCGCCGGTTTTGGCATTGCGGCCGCTGGTATCCTGTTGAGTACTTTGGTAAGGACTGGCGGCGGATTAAAATTTCTAATCTTCTTTCAATATATCCAAGGTGTGACATACTGTACCGCAGTAACGGTGTGGCTGGCTTCTTTTGCTCGTCCCGAGCCAGATGATCCATTCCGTGACTTCCGGCACCTGTTTACGCCTGAATTGTTCGTCCAGCGGTTGCAACGGTATAAACAAGAGGTAAGGGGCATCTTTAAGCCATGAGCGCATACGCATTCCTGCTTGTGATACTGGCACTGGTTTGTGCGAGCGCGCTGTACTTCTTCTTTGGAAGGCTCACCCGTTTTCCCTGCCGCACCATCCGGGACGTTCCGGCATTTCTGCAGCCGGTGGATTCGGCCAGCATGATGCAGTTGCTGAATCCCGAGACCGAGGAATATCTGCATTCGGCGATGACCGACGTGGCGCTGCGACTGGAGCAGCGCAGAAGCCTGCATTTTTTGCGCGAACACCTGATCCGCATGTCGCACAATGCCCACATTCTGCTGGAGTGGTCGAACGCCGAGTTGAAGAGAGAAATTGTTGGGCAGAATGATGACTACAGTGAATGCTACCGCGACTGCGCTCGCCAGTTGCATTCCGCGGCGATTGAATTCCGGCTGTATGCGGCTTTCTCACTTTTTAAAATCAAGCTGTGGCTGGTATTTCGCACACAACCCTGGATGCCGCTGGGGCCTCCCAGCCTGGCCGACCTGGGGCATGTGGGCAAACTGCGGTTTTTTACGCTCTACTCCAACCTTACCCGCGCGGTTTCCAACCTGGGCCAGCATTACGGCAATGAGTTTTGTGAAGAAGTCCTGAAGGCGTGGGCGGTGGCCGCCTAAGCGGAGGGCATGGTCCGGAGGAAGCAGTTTTGCGGCGCTAAAACACCATTATTGATTTTTAAGCGGTTTCTGCGTAATCCATGGCACTGCTTTAGTAGCTTTTGAGCACATGCTTGATCGCGGCGGAGAGCGCTTGTACGTCATGGTCCGGGACCACGGCATCTACTCCGTCCGGCGGTTCACTGCCAACAATCATGCCGCGCACCACAAGAATCACGCATAGACT
>DATBCN010000445.1:0-3301 GCA_036270475.1 Candidatus Angelobacter sp.
AATGAAGTAGGCGACAAAGGGATTGTGGAATTCAGGCCGCGCATGGAAGGCAATACCGTGCATGTGATCCTGGCCCCGCCCAAGCAGGTGCCCGGCGGCAAAAAGCCGGAGAATGCAGCAGGACAGGGAGCAAGCAAGAAACCGGAATCCAAACCAGCGCCGCAGCCGCAGCAGGCTGCTACGGTCGGCGATACCAAGACTGGATCGTAAGAAGTTTTCTGCTTTACTAATTGCCAATTGCTAGTTGCTTGAGGCTGCTGGTACAGCGGCCGAAGATGAAAATTATGCCTAAACTAAAAACGCACAAAGGCGCAGCCAAACGCTTTAAGAAAACCGCGACCGGCAAGATCAAACGCGGCAAAGCGTTTAAACGCCATATCCTTACCTCCAAGGCGACCAAGCGCAAACGCCAGCTCGATACCGATACTCTGGTGAGCGACGCTGACGCGCCAAAAGTCCGGAGAATGATTCCCTACTAGCAGCCAGCACTCAGCTCTCAGCAGTCAGCCAAAGCGGCTTGCTGCGGGAGGCAAATGAAGCTCGATTTTTCGAAAGAAATTCTTAGCTTTCAGAGTATTGGCAGTAGGATGGGAACAGAGTTCGGCCCGCCTGATTCGTCAGCGCTGAGGCCGGCCTGAAAACAGAGCGCACTCCAGATCGAAAGAGATCGGGGGATTGCGCTCACCGCGTGTGAAGAGGGACCTTCAACCTTCCCTCCAGCCGCGAATAGCCGCCGGAAAATCCGGCAACAAAAAGGGAGCAACACATGCCTCGCGTAAAACGTGGTAGTAAACGCCGCCAGCGCCGCAAAAAAATACTTGAGCGCGCCAGTGGATATTTCCTGACAAAATCAAAACTGTATCGCGCCGCCAAGGAATCGGTGGAGCGCGGACTGAAATTTGCCTATTCAGGCCGCAAACAGAAGAAGCGCCAGTATCGGTCTATCTGGATCGTACGCATCGGAGCGGCTTCGCGCGCCCAGGGCGTCAGCTATAACCAGTTCATCAGCGGCCTGAAAAAGGCCGGAGTGGAACTGGACCGCAAAATCCTGGCCGATATCGCGACCAATGACGCGGCGGGTTTCACCGCGCTGTGCGAAACCGCCAAGCGCGCCAACGAAAAAGCGGCGTAAGCGCAGAAAAACAATTAACCACAAAGGACACAAAGTTCATGAAGGATTTTCCGCTTCGTGTTCTTTTGTGTCCTCGTGGTTACTCTTCCCGATCGTGGAGTCCGGCTCTTTCCTGTAATAGAAACACAAGGTCCATAACGGAATAACTACTTCGTGTTCCTTTGTGTCCTTTGTGGTTAAAATTTTTTACCTCCCAGAGTACAATCCTGCCATGCTCTCTCGCCGATCTTTCTTTAAAACCGCTGGTCTGAGCGCGGCGGTTGCCGCCACTGCAAGTCTTCCCACAGACCTTTTTAGCTGGGCTGAACCCACGCGGACAACACGGGCCGGCGGCCCCGTCCTGCTGAACAGCAATGAGAATGCCTATGGACCGTTCCCCAGCGTGCTGGCACTCAAGGACCCATTTCAGGACGCCAACCGCTATCCTGACCACGGCCATGAAGAAATGATCGGACGCATTGCCGCCATGCACAAAGTAAAGGCTGATCAGGTAACAGTCGGCTGCGGCTCGACAGAGATTCTCAAGCTCGCCGCCAGCGCGTTTACCGGGCCGGGCAAAAAACTGGTGATGGCCACACCCACGTTTGAAGCAATTGGCTTTTACGCCCAGGCCACCAAGGCCGAGGTGGTAAAGATCCCACTGGCGTCTTCCTACGCCCACCAGCTCACGCAAATGGCGCAAGCAGTGGGCAAAGATGGCGGGCTGATCTACATCTGCAATCCCAACAATCCCACGGCCAGCGTTACGCCGCGGCGCAGCCTGGAGAATTTTATTCGTGAGTTGCCCTCCAACACATTTGTGCTGATGGATGAGGCTTATCACGACTTTGTCCCTATGTCCGCAGATTACATTTCATTCCTGCAAATGCCAGTGAACGAAGACCGGTTGATTGTAGCGCGAACGTTCTCCAAGATTTATGGCATGGCCGGCCTCAGGTTGGGTTATTCGGTGACCTCGTCCGCCAATGCGAAAGCCATGGCGGTGCATAAGCTGGAGGACAGCACCAACATCCTGGCTCTGCGCGCCGGCACAACCTCCCTGGATCATGAAGACGAACACAAGTTCGCCGTGCAGCGAAATAGTTTTGATCGCGATGAATTCATGCGCCAGGCAGCGACGCGCAAGCTGCAGGTGATTCCTTCCTGGACCAATTTTGTCATGTTCAACACGCAACGTCCCATACGCACCGTGATCGATCATTTCAAGAAGAACAACATCAAGATAGGCCGGCCCTTCCCGCCTATGGACACTTTCGCCAGAATCTCCCTGGGCAAACCCGACGAGATGAAGGCGTTCTGGCAGGTCTGGGACAAGATGGGAAGTTAATCCTGTCGCTTTGCTCCCCACTGCCTGGGATCTTATTGGTCTTTTGGTCTTTATGGTCTTTGCTCGGGGCAAGCCGAGGCCGCCCGCGCGGCCGGCCTTGGCTCTAAAGTTCCGCCGCCTTGCCTTGTGGCTTGCGTGAGACAACTTCTCATCTTCGCCTTCCATCTCTCTAAACTGAGTCCGCCCAGCAAGGAGAGACCATGCCGCTTTTGGACCAGGCCGCCAGATTCGCCGCCCCCAAAATGCCCAAGGTCATCAACCCAAAAGCCCACGCGATTATCGACTATGCCATGGCCGCCTCGTTCTTTGGCATGGCGGCATTTTTCTGGAGCAGGAACAAGCGGGCAGCCGTAAGCGCACTGGTCTGTGGCGCGGCGGAAACCATCACCGCTCTCTGCACGGACTATCCCGGCGGGATTGGGGATGAGATCAGCTTTGCCGCCCATGAAAATATTGACTCTGGATTAAGCGGCGTAGTCGCCAGCCTGCCAGACATGCTGCGTTTCAGCAAAGGGCCTGAGGCAAAGTTTTTCCGGATACAGGGAGTGGCATTGGCCGCGGTTACCGGCCTTACCGATTTTACTGGCAAAGGTAAAGCTGGACTGGGAGAGTTGGAGAGAAGGTCGGCGTAGGAGCAATCAGCACTCAGCGTTCAGCCCTATCACAGTATGGAATTGCCATGAAAGCTGACGAGCCTGCGGAAAAAATCTACCGTGCGTTTACAGCTCCAATTCATTCCGTGTTGGCTGAATGACGAATGCTAACTGCTGATTGCTTTTGTTTCTTTCTCCTTTCCACAAGCTGGTGGTTTATACTCCGCAAAGAACATCATCCCCCGAGGT
>DATBCN010000446.1:0-1851 GCA_036270475.1 Candidatus Angelobacter sp.
CCGGAGTGCCAAGACAATACGGCATTGCGCCGGGTTCCCAATCCACAAAACCGCAAAACGTCTTTCCCAGGTGCGTATGGCTTTGCAGGTAGCATCTGAATGCCTGGCCCACTTCTCCGCTGCCCACAATCAGAATATGTTGGTTGCCGATGCCGCGCTCAATTCTTTTCAGGTTATAGCGCTCCATGACATATCGCAAACAGAGAACGCCAGCCAGGCTAAACAAGGGCGTAGCGGCCACAATCAACCGGGGCACGGCTTTCTCGCCGGCAATAAAGACAATCATGATGGAGATCATGGATGAAACCATGAACCCCTTCAAAATCCTTAAACGGGCGACTCTAGCGGAACGTATGGCATCTTCTGAATAAAGGTTCTGCGCGGCATTGCAAATGACGGTCAGGCAGGCATAGGTGAGTAGAAAAACAAATAAACGTACTGAAGGCGATGTATTGACCTCGGACGGCGAAACTCCCAGCAATTCACCCAGAAATCCACGTCCTGAATAAGCTATATAGCCGGAAACAATCACGATCAGGGCCTCAAGCAAGGCAACCGCGGCCCCCAGGCCGGTCCCTTTTTCGTGCGCCAAAGAGCGATGGATCTGGGTCCCCGTAAAGTGCGAAACTTCCAGAAGGTTGCCCTGCTCTTTCAATACCTCTTGTGTAGACACCATTGCCTCCTGACTGTGTCTGTGTTCATGCCTGCGATATCTCGTCTGGCTTTCCCGTCCGACGTTGGAAAGCGCCCCTCAGGGAACTCACGCTTTTCCCACCACGCTTAAAAACCTGCGCAATCAGCATCCGCCTGGGATCATCCTGGTCCCATCGTTCCCACCAGTTCTTCAGGAAATAACCTAAACAAGCCAGCACTGTACACGCCAACGTTCCGCCAATCAGGATCAAAAGCCAGGAAGGGCTCTTTTTTTCCGGCGTTGATGCGGGATCAAGAACCTTGACTGAAGGTATCTCCTTGGCTTCCTGAATTCGGGCCATCTCATATTGTTGGGTAAGCAATTCAACGACCGTCTCGCGGATCTTAGAATTGCGGAACAGGTCCGCCCACTTCACTCCGAGCAATGGCAGGTTTTTTACGGAGGGAAAGGGGCTGGTTGGGTCCTGTATACCGGATGCGCGTCCAGAGTTGATCTTGGCCAGTTCGCGCTCCAACTCGTTCACATGAGCCTGAACGCTTTTTACGCGGATGTTCTCTTCTGTATAGGTTTGCTTCAGCCCTTCGAGCTGGGCGCGCGTCGCAATCAACTCCCCTTGCAGCCTGGCCGAGGCTTCCACCATGACTCTGGTTTGTTCGGGGACGTTTAACGCCATGTTGGAACTGGCAAACTGGCTGAATTGCTGTTCAGCGTCCTGCAGGCTCTTGTTTTCATCAGCCAGCCGCTGCTCAATAAAAATACGCTCCCTGCGCGCCGCAGATGTTGAAACTTTGGCCATCACCGAGCCAAGTTCTTCAATATAGGCATTGGTGAGTTCTGTTGCTAATGCAGCGTCCCGGTCACGCACGGAAATGGAGATTACGCCGCTCTTCTTATCCTCAGCTATGACTGTCCGGGAAATAAGTTTTTTTCGTGTATCTTCCCAGTAACCGGTGCCGTATTTTTTCCTCAGGTCAAAACGCTCGATCAGATGATCTTCCACAGTCCGGCTTTCCAGCACTTTGGCAAAGACCGCACCTGTGCTTTTCATGCCCATTAAATCGCCGGCCATTCCAATCAACCCGGGTGATTTGGAGAGAGCGGGCACGATCGACGCAAGCCCTGAATTGCCGCTATCCGGCGGCATGATTTGTGCCGTGCTTTCAAATTTGGGATAACGCCAGGCTGCCGCTGCGGAC
>DATBCN010000447.1:0-6752 GCA_036270475.1 Candidatus Angelobacter sp.
TGGTGAGTGTATGGGCGCGGCGGCGTGGCCGGATGTGTGCGCGGTGCAAGGCTTCATCAGCGTAGATGTTTCCCACTCCGTGCAGCAGTTTTTGGTTTAGCAGCGCGGCTTTGATGGGCGCCTTGCTCCCGTGGAACAAACGGGAAAACTCTTCCAATTCAATCTGGAGCGGTTCTGCTCCCGGTCCGGTGAAGCTAGTATGCGTTACCTCCAGCCGGCCAAAGCTCCGCGGATCGACAAAGCGCAGCTCTTTGCCTGAAGCCATTTTGGCCACTAGGTGCGTATGCGGGGGCAAATCCATGTCTGGATTGGCCACCAGCATCTGCCCCGTCATGCCCAGGTGAACGATCCATTGCGCGCCTACCGGATTTTTGCCTGATCCAAGATCAAAGACGATGTGTTTTCCCACACGGCGCACTCGTTGCACGGTTGCGCCTTCCAGTGTGCGGGAGATTTCCGCTGCTGGGGATTTTAGCGGCTTGGTTTTGCTGCCCAGCCAGACTGATTCAATCCGGTCGCCGGGCACGCGTTTGTTCAGGCCGTTGGCAATGGTTTCAACTTCAGGTAGTTCGGGCATCTTTTTGCGTCTACGAATTCTAGCAGTGATAGATCCTTCCTGCGGCTCAGGATTTCGCCAACAGGCTCCCGCTAACGCTCACGCCTGCAAACCGGCTCAACTTCAGGTAGTTCGGGCATCTTTTTTTGCGCCTACGAATTCTAGCCAGGTTCTGGCATACAGCGTCAATCATCTCACGCTCCCATGCAAAGCTGCATGTGCTTTGCATCCAGGCTCAGGGCATGTTTTCGATTTGGCAGAGGGATCCCGTGTTTATTCCCGCACCATATTAAAGAAGAATGCAGCACATACCAGTTAGAATGTACTGCCATGGATCGGGGAGGCATTTGAAAATCTTCGATAAAAAAACCGCCCAGGCGCTCTTTACCGTCCTGGTTTTTGCGCTGGCGCTCATGTTCCTTTATTTTGCCTGGCGCGCCATCATCACGTTTCTCTTTGCGATTTTCTTTGCTTACATCCTTGAAGCTCCAGTTTCGCGGCTGCAAAAGTGGATGAAGGGCTCGCGTCCGGCAGCCATTGCCGCGGTGTATTTTGTGTTTGTCGGGGCGCTCGTTATGGCCTACTCGCTATTGGGCCCTCCGGTCATGGAAGAAGCGCAGAAGCTGGCGCAACAAGGGCCTGAACTGGGCCAACGGATCAAGTCCGGCGATCTGGTGAAGCAATTGGGCGCCAAACACGGATGGAATCCGAAGACCATTGACTGGATCAAGGACTATCTGGACTTGCATCAGGGTGAGCTGATCGCGGCCACGCAAAATATTGTGTTGAGGGCTGTCAAAACCATACAGGGGATGTGGTGGCTGCCGCTGGTCCCCATTTTTGCCATCTTCTTTCTTAAAGATGGGCAACAGCTTGGCCAGAACCTGATTAACGCCGTGGAGGATCCGCGCAACCGGCGCATGGTTGCCGAGACCGTGGAGGAGATGAACTCCATGCTGGGGCATTTTATCCGCGCCCAGCTCACATTGGCTGGCCTGGCCATGGTGGTAGTGACCTTTGTGCTTTGGATCATGCGCGTCCCCTATGCGTTCGCTCTGGGTCCGGCTGCCGGCGTACTCGAATTTGTTCCCGTGGTTGGCCCGGCGGTGGGAGGGTTGATTGTTTTAGCGGTTGCCCTGCTTTCCGGCTACAGCCACATGTGGCTGCTGTTGATATTCCTGCTGGTGTGGCGAGGCATCCAGGACTACGTGAGTTCGCCGCGCATTATGGGCAGAACGCTGGAACTGCATCCGTTGGCTGTTCTGTTTGGCGTGCTTGCCGGAGGAGAAGTGGCAGGGGTGATAGGCGTTTTTCTTTCGATCCCCGTGCTTGCCACCCTGCGCATTCTCTGGCACACGTGGATGCTCTACCGACGGTCCGGACTCAAGAGCACCGCCTAGAAGGGGCTAAAGCTCTGCGACGGGCGGGCATAGCAGCCCATATAGAACTGTTTCCGGGCTTTTCCCGGGACTTTTTTCGAACTAAGGTGAAAATTACTTTCGCCGGGCTGGGGATTCTCTTGCTAAAATGCCCCGCACAAATCCTAATTTAGTGAGACCAACCATGAGCGATCTAACCATCCTGGTTACTCTGCTGGCGACCTTAAGTGTTGCCGTGGAGCGTGCAGTTGAGATATTCAAGAATTTTATTCCGTATCTAAATAACCCAATGCCTCCCGGCGCGGCTGAGAACCGGCGGAGAGCCATCATGGGCCTTATCGCCGTCGCGTTCGGCACCATCGCGGCCTACGCGGCCAAAGGCCAGATTCAGGGCATCACAGCCGCAAAATGGCTGGTAGCTGCCGATCTGCATGACTTCGGCTTCCTGATCGTGGGCTTTTTGACGGCCGGCGGCTCGGCATTCTGGAACCACGTGCTGGACATTCTTACCGCGCTCAAGACAGAGAAGGAAAAGGTGGCCAACGCCCTTGCGCCGCTGGCTGCGCCGGCGCCCGCCGTTGCCGCCGCTCCTGCCGCCGCTGCGGTAGTGGCAGCAGGCTCCGGCGGCGGAGGGAAACCATAAAGGTCGTTCGAGGGCGGGACGCGCGCGCCGTCTTCCACCGGCAAAATTAGTCGCGTCCTTGCTGCGACCACTTGAGTAGAGTCAGGACATTTCAGCGAAACATCGCGTCCGCACAGTCTAAAAGCTATGTGCATGCGGGCCTCCCTCCTCTCCGCCCATCTTCTGCCTTCGCTGTATAATCGAACGTTCGCAACTCTCCTCTTGAGGCATTGTGTAATGGCAATATCAGGCATCGCGGCCATACCCGCACTAAAAGAGATGTATACACAGCTCAAAACGCGCATGGATAAAGCTGTGGAAGACTTCCGCACCAACCTGGCGGCGGCCCGCACCGGACGCGCGACGGTGAACATGCTGGACCCTGTCCGGGTGCCTTATTACGGATCAGAGATGCCGCTCAACCAGGTGGCGACGGTGCATTCGCCGGAATCACAGTTGCTCACGGTGCAGCCTTATGATCCGGGGATCATCGCCGACATAGAAAAGGCCATTCGTTCCGCCGGCTTGGGACTCAATCCGCAAAATGACGGCAAGTTGATCCGCATTCCGGTGCCGCCGCTGACGGAAGAGCGCCGCAAGGACATGGTGAAGCATCTGCACAAGATTCTTGAAGACCATCGCACCGCAATCCGCAACGTCCGCCGCGACGGCAATGAAGGCATCAAGAAAGCCATGAAGGACAAAAAAATCTCCGAGGATGAAGAGAAGAAAGCGCTGGAAGAAGTCCAGAAGCTGACCGATGCCGAGATCAGGAAGATGGAAGAGATGTCAGCGGCCAAGGAAAAAGAGCTGATGACGGTCTAATGTTGTGCCAAAAAAAGCCTGGCCGCGGCCAGGCTTTTTTATAGAAGCAAGCGTCTTTATCCGCGGGCGAGGAATGAAGCGGCAAGATCGAGGCAACTTTCATAAGTCGCCGTCTTTGCCGGAGCAACGGCGGCTGCCGGCTCTGGCTTATTCTGGACGCGGACGACCCCAACAGTGGGCTGCGGGCTTTTGACGTTCGAGATTTCCTGCACGCCGCTTTGAGTTTTCTGTTCGTTGACTACCGTATTCAAAATCTACCTCCTTTCCTTTGATCATTAAGGGGGGCTTTTTTTACCGGCTAGCGCATGGTATTGACTTTGGCCAACACCTTGACTACCAGACCCTTGGGCAGCTTGGAGTAACCTTCCTGAACGGCAACGGTCTGGCCATCTGAATACGCCCAGTTAAGGAATGCCACCATCGCCGCCGTCCGGCGTTGATCGCGCGCGCTGGGGCGCACATAGAGCCAGGTGAAGCTTGAGATGGGATAGGAGCCCGCTCCGGGAGCATTTGTCAACGATGCAGCCAGCTTGTCCCAGCCGGGCGCCTCTACTCCAACACAAGCAGCGGCAATACTCTCCGCTGTAGCTTTCACAAATTTGCCTGCGGAGTTCAGCACGCTCGCATGCGTGATCTGATTGTCGTCCGCATACTGCAGTTCAACATATCCGAGCGTCCCCGGAGTGCTCTTGACCTTGTCTGCCATGTCCGAGCTTCTCTCAGCGGGCTGCCCGACGGGCCACTTGGGTGACGTGCTTCGGCCAATCTGGTCGCGGAATTTAGCGCTGACTTTGGAGAGAAATTCCGTAAACACGTAATTGCTGCCTTTGCCCGCCGGACGGTAGATCACATTGATGGGGATACTGGGAAGATTGGCGCTGGGATTCAGCTTGGTGATCGCGGGGTCATTCCAGTTCTTGATATGGCCGAGATAGATCTCAGCCAGCACTTCGCCGGAGAACCGTATTTGTGGATTTCCCGGCAGGTTGTAAATGGGGACAATGCCGATCATTACCACGGGCAGTTCCGTTAGATTGCCTTGCCGGCGCTCCTCAAGGGAGAGCGGGATTTCTCCGGCGCCAAAGTCGCTGACGCCGCGGGTAATCTGGGCAATGCCTTCCATGTTGCCCATGGCCACATATTGCAACTGGACAGTGTTGTTGTTCTGGTTATAAAGATCGGCCCATTTGCGGTAAAGGGGTAGCGGCACACTTGATCCCGCTCCCACCAGAACAACACCTTGTGGTCCGGCGGCAAAGAGTGCCGCACACATGCCGGCCATCAGGATGATCGCAAGTCCTTTCAGGCATCCCCGGCAATTCCCGTTCTGTCGCGGTCTGCTGTTCTTCAAGAATGGCACAGGCTTGCGCGCTGCGCCGGAAACTTCTACTGCTCGCATACAACACTTCTCCTTTTTACAGCTAGTGCCGATTGGCTCCCTGGACGTGGCACTTTTTGGTGGGGAAGAAAAAGCTCTCGGTCGGTTCTTCTCCCTGGTTAGGCTAACTTTATGTCAATAAGCACAAATGGAGGGTGATTACTCTGGTAACTAAAGGTTACCGTTAGCGGTTCCATGCGAGTCATAAATGGCCTGTGTGGGACTTTGGAACCATTGGAAACACTCTTGAGCGCCATTTACATATCGCCGAACTGGTGCCAGAATGACCCGTCAGTTCATCAAAAAGCCGCTTATTCCTTTTATGCCTGAAGCTACATCAACTCCAACAGCAGACCCAGCTTTGCCCGTCGATTCAACTCCTGCCACCAGAAACCCGTCTTTATCGCAGCCGGCAGAAGGGTGGAGACGCAGCTTCTGGGCGCTGAACATCACGCAATTTCAGGGCGCGTTCAGCGCCAATGCGTTCCAGAACCTGTTGTCCTACATGGTGCTGGGTATGGGATTGACGCATGAACAGCGGGACAAGATGGTGCCGCTCATCCTTTTATTTTTCTCGGTTCCATTGGTTTTGTTCAGCATGGCCGGTGGTTTTCTGGCCGATCGATTCAGCAAGCGCCAGGTGATTCTGGGCACCAAGTTGGTGGAAATAGGCGCAATGGCGGCGGGCATCATCGCGTTGGGCACCGGATACTTTCCCCTGCAACTGGCTGTGCTGTTTGTGGTGGCCATGCAGTCCGCTCTTTTTGGTCCATCCAAGTACGGTCTGCTGCCGGAGATTTTGCCGGAGAAGTGGCTTTCCTGGGGCAACGGCATTCTGGAACTGCTGACCTTCCTGGCCATCATCAGTGGGACCGTGGCGGCTGGGTTGATGTCAGAGCGCTTTCACGGGCATGAGGTCTACGCTTTTGCGTTGCTGCTGGTACTGGCGTGTGTTGGTCTTCTCTCCAGTCTGGGGATTGAAAGAGTTCCGCCTGCGGCGCCGCGAAAAAGATTCCGGGTCAACTTTGCGGCTGACTTGGTGCAGCAGGTACGGCTCATGCGCAAGGACCGGACGCTCTTTCTGGCCGTCCTGGGCAATACCTATTTCTGGTTCATCGGAATGCTCTTTCTGCAAACGGTCTTTGTTTATGGGAAAGATGTATTCAACGCACAGCCCAAACAGATTGCGCTCCTGCAGGCGGCGCTGGCAGCGGGCATTGGCATTGGCAGCGGCGTGGCCGGATATCTTTCGGGAAATAAGATCGAGTATGGACTCATTCCGCTTGGCTCTTTCGGCCTGACGGTCATGGCCGCGCTGCTGGGCGTGATGCCGCACTCCTTTGGTGGCGCAGCCGCAATCCTGGCGACGCTGGGTTTTTTTGCCGGCTTCTTTGCCGTACCGGTGAATGCGCTGATTCAGCATCGTCCCTCATCGGACACGAAAGGCGGCATCATTGCTGCTTCCAATCTGCTTTCGTTTATCGGCATTGCCGGCGCTTCAGGAATGTACTTCCTGCTGACCAGCGTGGGACATCTCAATCCACGCGGTGTTTTCTTCACGGGAGCAGTCATCACCTTTGCAGGTACGGTTTATCTGCTCTACCTGCTGCCCGACTGGTTCCTGCGCCTGCTGCTGTTCTTCCTCACGCATACGCTTTACCGCATCAAGGTGATTGGCCGGGACAACATTCCGGAAAAAGGCGGCGCGCTTTTTGTCTCCAACCACATGTCGTTCGTCGACGTGCTGCTGCTTCTGGCTTCCACGGACAGGCCCATCCGCTTCCTGATGTTCCAGGGAATTTATGACAAGCCGATTGTGAAGCCGTTTGCACGGATGATGAAGGCGATTCCCATCTCGTCCGAGTTGCGGCCACGGGACATGATCAAGTCATTGCGCGCGGCCAGTGACTCGATTCGCGACGGAGAGATTGTCTGCATCTTTGCCGAAGGCCAGATTACGCGCACTGGACAGCTCCTGCCTTTCCGCCGCGG
>DATBCN010000448.1:0-6847 GCA_036270475.1 Candidatus Angelobacter sp.
GAGCGCACGCGAAGCCGGAAGTGTGGGTAGACTGCAAAATAAGATTCAAGCGCCGTAGGTGCGGCACATACACACATCAAATAGTTAAGGCTACATCCGTTCGGCAGCGGTGGACGGTAGAATATAGGATCTGAGCTACAGGGTCATTTAATTGAGGAGTAAATAATTGCAACCACCAGGCCGGCATCCTTCGACCGCTGCGTTCACTATTGCAAACCTTATGACCTCCGGCTTTTCTCCGCGCCTCCGCGTCTCCGTGGTGAGCATTCCGGTCTTTTCCTGATCCGTGATCATCCGCGGTTAGCTTTTGCCGCTCACCCGATCACGGCAGTCACCAGATCGCCCGATCCATCTTTGTGCTCCTTCGTGTCCTTTGTGGTTAAGCTCTTCGGTTTCTCCCTCTAACCGCGCAGCATCTTGAATGCGTGCATCCAATCATTCTTGGCAAATCCCGGAATGCACCAGAGCATGCACAGCGGCTCGATCGCGCGTGCTGCTTCGGCCGCACCCATGTCCTCTGCTTCCCATCCAAACGCAGTCAGTATCGTGACCACTTCTTTCTTTGCCTGTTCGTTGTTACCGCAGATAAACATGCTCGGCGGCCCGCCCTTCAATTTGGGATTCACCATCAGGGCCTGGCCAACGCTGTTAAAGGCCTTCACAAAATTCGCTTGTGGCGCCATGCGCTGCAGCTTCTCCATGAGAGATTCGTCAAGCGTGGTGAAAAACTTCAGTACACCATTCTGCGGAGGCGCGTCCGCAATCGGGTTTACGGCATCGATCACGGTCTTGCCTGCGGCATGCGCGGAAATAGTTTTGACCACGTCTTTAGCCACGCTGCCCTTCACGGCCAGAACCAGAATGTCCGCGCCTTTGGCGGCATCTTCATATGTTGTGATCTCGCTGCTCCAGTTGGTTTTCTTGCCTGGTGTTTTCGTCCCGATCACCACCTGGTAACCATGCTTCTGGAATCCCTGCGCCAGCGTGACGCCGACTCCGCCTGAACCGAGTACCGCTATTTTTTTGTTCATAGACTCCCTTGGATGCCGCCAGATCTCATTCCGGGCTTTGGAATTTCCAGGCCGCGAATTTAACTACATCTTCAATTCCACCATCTTAACTGTCTGGATTGCACCACCCGTTCGGGCGGGTAGGTCTAAAAACACGCCTGCCGTTACGTCCAGCATCGTAAGGCGGCTTATGGGGCATGCGAAAACAATTTGCGATGCTGATTTCTCCGCGCCTTTCCCACGGCGGGTTTCCCGGTCCGCGCTCATCCGATTTACCGAAGTTCCGATCACCCGATCACGGCGATCACCAGATCACCCGATCCACCTTCGTGCTCCTTCGTAACCTTTGTGGTTAAGCTCTTCGGTTTTCTCCGCGCCTCCGTGTCTCCGTGGTGAGATTTTGGTTTTGGTTCCACCTCATTGTAAGATTTCGAAAGAGGACACACATGTCAGAACCCACGTATGAAGAGATGAAAGCCCGCCTGGCCGAACTGGAAAAACAGGTTGCCACCAAACGCACCGGATCGCTCGAATTCCGCGTGAGTGAAAAAGGCGGCGTCAGCGTCTATGGCCTGGGACGTTTCCCCGTCACGCTCTACTTTGAGCAATGGACCCGCCTGCTGGACCAGACGGACAATCTCCGCGCCTTTCTGGAAGAAAACAAATCCAAGCTCAAGCTGAAAGAAGCAAAATAATCGCCTTCATCGCCGGAATCGCGCGACATCGCCGTCATCGGCAGAGCAAGAAAGTCTCGCCACTGATCAACACGGATGACACTGATCGGAGAGGGAACTTGCGCCTAATAGATCAGTCAATCCGCGTTTATTCTGTTAATCCGCGGTAAGGTTCTTCTTCGGGTTTTGGAGCGCAGCGAAAGAAAATCAGATCGCCTGCTCCAGGCTCGCCGGCGGAGCAACGCTTTCAATCTTGACACGGACGATGCGGTGGCCGTCCATTTGCAATACCGTATACCGGCGGCCGTCGAATTCAAAGCGTTCGCCGGCCTTGGGGATTTTGCCCAGTTGGTCCATCACGAAGCCGGCCAGGGTCTCAAAGCCTTCTTCACGCGGGAGAATGATGTCATATTGGGTTTCCAGGTCGCGCAGGTTAAAGCCGCCATCCAGCACCACGGCGCCTGAAGCCAGGGCCACGGCGGGCCGCTGGGCGACGTCAAATTCGTCTTCCAGTTCGCCGACGATCTGCTCCAGCACGTCCTCCACGGTGACCAGGCCGCTGATGGAGCCAAATTCGTCGACGACGACGGCCAGGTGCCGCTTGCGCTTTTGGAATTCCAGCAAAAGATCGTCCAGCGTCTTGCTTTCCGGAACAAAGAGGACCTCGCGCATGATGTTGCGCACTTTCAGCTCACCGGAGCGTTGGGAGTAAAGTTCGCTGGCGGAAAGGCGCATCTGCATGAGCCGGGACAGGTCCTTGGAATAGAGCAGGCCCACGATGTTTTCCCGGCCTTTCTCAGGATCATAAACGGGAACGCGGGAGTGCTGTTCCTCCACCACCTTGGCCATGGCTTCATCCAGCGGCATGTCTGCCGGGAGAGAGAAGATTTTATGGCGAGGCACCATGATCTGGCGCACGGAGACGTTACCCAGATCGAGCGCGTTATGGATCATCTCTTCCTCGGCTTCAGGCAGCAGGCCCAGGCGGCGGCTGGCGGTAACAATAAGTTTGAGTTCGTCGGCGGAGTGGGCGCTGCCTTCACGCCGCAGCCGGGAGCCAAAACCGCGCAGCACCAGATTGGCGGACCGGTTCATGACGCCCAGAAAAGGATGCGCAAGGGTCATAAATACATCCATGGGGCCGGCGACGGCAAGCGCGACACGCTCGGCCCGCTCCAGGGCCAGCGATTTAGGGACCAATTCGCCAAGTATGATCAACAGATAGGTAATAACAATGAAAGCCAGAGTGGCGGCGAATCCGTGGGCATAAAAGCGGGCATAGGGGATGTTGCCGAGCCAGGGTTCAAAAATCCGGGCCAGAGTCCCTTCACCCACCCAGCCCAGACCCAGGCTGGCCAGCGTAACGCCAAACTGCACGGCGGGAAGAAATTCATCGAGCCGGTGCTGGATTTTGTGGACGGTCCGCGCGCCAATACGGCGCTGTTCGATCAATTGCTGGATTCGGGTGTCCCGGACGCTGACCATGGCGAACTCAGCCGCAACGAAAAAGGCGTTGGCTGCCACAAGGAGTGCCACCAGGATGATCCTGAGCAGGACCAGAGTTACCATGGAGTCCAATCATATACCGGAGAGGGCTTCCGGCAGAAAGACTGAAAGTGCAATGCTTGCATGGTTTTGCTGTCTTTTTCCCGAATCCGGTGTCTAAAAGACTGGCCGCCACGGATTAAGTGTGTCTTTCCGGGAACTTCTTGCCTTCGGCCATCGTATTCACAAACGACACACAAACGAGGGGTTTTCCCGCATGGCAAATGGCAAAAAAAAGAGCAGACGGATCGTTTATATCCTGAGTGCGTTTGCAATCATAGTTGTGATTGTGGTCGGGCTGGTGGCGGCCACTCGGGGCAGCACAAAAATTGATCCGTCAAAGCTGGCCAAGGTTGAACGCGGCGATCTGGCCAAAAGCGTGGTTGCTACAGGCAAAATTGAACCCATCACCAAGGTGGAAGTAAAGTCCAAGGCCAGCGGGATTGTGCAAAAACTGCTGGTGGACTACGGCGAAAAAGTAAAAAAAGACCAGGTATTGGCTGAACTGGATAAAGAAGAAATCCTGGCCCAGGTGAACCAGCAAAAAGCGTCCCTGCAGGCGGCAGAAGCCGCGTCCCACGCCGCGGACGCTGACATGCAACGTGCCAAAGTTGACGCTGAAGGCCCGGACGTACCCATGCTGAAGCGCGCCTATGAACGCGCACAGAAGATGTCAAAGGACGGCGTGGTTTCTGAATCGGCCCTGGACGATGCGCAGAAAAACTACGAACTGGCCCTGAACAAGCAACAACTAGGCAAGGCCAACCTTATTTCCGCCACAGCCAAGCTCAGGCAGGCCGAGGCCCAGGTGGCGCAAGCCAGGGCGTTACTGGAGCAGAAAGAAAAGGAATACCACAACTCAACCATCGTTTCGCCGATTGATGGCGTCGTGCTTTCGCGTGACGTTGAAGTGGGCACGGCCGTAAGCTCAATTCTTGTGTTGGGATCTTCCGCCACACTGGTAATGACGCTCGGCGACACCCGCGAAGTTTATGTAAAAGGAAAAGTCGACGAATCTGATATTGGAAAAGTTTATTTGGGCCAGCCTGCACGAATTAAGGTCGAGTCCTATAAAGACCGCACTTTTTCCGGCAAGGTCACCAAAATCTCCCCCATGGGAGTGGAAAAAGACAATGTCACCACGTTTGAAGTGCGCGTCTCCATCGACAATTCCAAGGGTGAATTGAAATCGCAGATGACCGCCAATGCCGAGGTCCTGCTGGAAGAACATAAGGGAATTCTCATGGTCCCGGAAGGCGCATTGATTTACGACAAAGACCGCAAGGCATCTGTTGAAATTCCGGAACCAGCCGCAAAAGACGGACGCAAAAAGCTCGACGTAACCGTGGGAATCTCCAACGGCTCTAAAACCGAGTTGCTTTCCGGGCTTAAGGAAGGCCAGCAGGTCATCCTGCAATAACGCATTAAGCAATAACCACACAAAATGCTGGAGGCAAAATGAAATCAGTTAAATTTTTGGCCCTTGCTATTACTCTTTGCGGCCTGGCCGTGCTGCCGTTGAATGCTGCCACTACCGGCCATTTTGAACGTACCCTGCAAGTCAGCGGGAGCGTGGAACTGGAAGTCACCTCCGGTTCGGGCAACATTTTTGTCCATCAGGGTGGCGCGGGAACGGTTGCCGTGACGGCAAAAATCCACGCCAACAGCGGTTCATGGCTATTTGGCGCCGGCAACGTGGAAGAAAGAATCCATAAGATTGAGCAGAACCCGCCGATCGTGCAGCAGGGCAACACCATTCGCATCGGCCGGATTGAAGACCGCGAGCTGACCCGCAATATCTCCATCGATTATGACGTTACGGTCCCGCCGCAAACCAAGCTTACCTCGCACACCGGTTCCGGCGACCAGACCATCAGCGGCTTGCAACTGCCCATGACCGCGAAAACCGGCTCCGGCAACATCACCGTGGACCGCGTCTCGGCTGAAACCCGGGTCAGTTCCGGCTCCGGCGACCTCAAGATCAACTCGATCAAAGGCATCCTATACGCTGACACAGGCAGCGGCAACATTCATGCCGATGACATTGGCGGCGATGTTTTCGCCAACACCGGCAGCGGCGATGTTGATGTCCGCCAGAATAACGGCGGCAGCGTAAAAGTCCAGACCGGCTCCGGGAACATCCGGCTGCATGGCGTAAAAGGCGGCCTGCGGGCTGATGCCGGCAGCGGCGACATACAAGCTGAAGGCGAGCCAACTTCTGACTGGCGGCTGGGTGCTGGCTCCGGCAACATCACGCTCAGGACGCCCGCCAAGGCTTCTTTCAACATTGACGCGCGTACTTCTTCCGGCTCACTCAAGATGAACCGGCAGTACACCACGCAGGGCACGGTGGCCCGCAACCATATCCAGGGCAAGGTCGGAAATGGCGGCGTGCTTCTGGACGTACACACTGGCTCAGGCAATATTGAAGTTGAATAGGCTTTCTGTTTGCAGCGCCGATTGGCGGAGTTGGCCCCTGGCCTTTATTGGCAAAACCGGCGATTCGGCGCTGTTATCGCAACTGATTCGTAATCATCCTGCATTTTTTGTTTTCTTCCCTTTGACACTTGACGCACTCCACCACGAACAAGTTTAATCCTGACATGCGTGTAGCCTTTTTAGGTCTTGGAATCATGGGACGGCCCATGGCCGTGAACCTTGTTAAAGCCGGTCATGAAGTTACCGTCTGGAACCGCACACCCCGCGAGGTGGAAGGGGCCACAGCGGCTGCCACGCCCGCCGAGGCTGCCAGGGACAAAGACGCTGTCTGGGTCTGCGTCTCGGATACCAAGGCTGTGCAGGCCGTTCTCTTTGGTCCCGGCGGCGCAATTGAAGGGCTTGCCAGCGGCACCATCGTGGTTGATTCCAGCACCATCTCGCCTTCTGCCAGCCTGCTCTTTATGGAAGGCCTGCAGGAAAAAGGCTGCGAATTCCTTGACGCTCCGGTCACCGGCTCCAAGATCGCCGCGGAAAGCGGGCAGTTGATCTTTATGATCGGCGGCGCGCCGCACAACATTGAGCGCGTTGAACCGCTGCTCCGCGCCATGGGAAAAAAAGTGATCCATATGGGCGACAACGGCAAAGGCCTCTCCGCCAAGCTGGCGCAAAACATGAACATCGTCTTTATCTATGAAGGGCTGTGTGAAAGCCTTACGCTGGCCAAGAAACTGGGCGTTCCGCCGGAAAAAATGTTTGAGTTGATTGAGGCTTCCATGGTCCGTTCCGGCGTGGCCGAATACAAAAAACCATTCATCCTTACCCAGGATTACTCGCCCAATTTCCCGCTCCGGCTCATGCACAAAGATATGCACTTGATGATGGACGCGGCCAAGGAAAATGGCGTTGAGCTGCCGGGCCTGACCAAGATCGATGAAATTTACGAAGAGGCCAGCAAGGACGGCCACGATGATCTGGATTATGCCTCCACGATTATGCTGCTGGAGGAACGGGCAGGGTTGAGGCTGAAAGGGAAACAATCCTAGACGGGCATTTGTGGTGTGGGCGCAAGGTCCATCTCATTGGGGCCCATCTTCAACATCTTTCGCGCCAACTTGCCAAGCACAGGATAGTCCGCCCACTCTCCGCGCCCCGCTTTAATGGAATAAAGAATTGCGATTA
>DATBCN010000449.1:0-3588 GCA_036270475.1 Candidatus Angelobacter sp.
CAGCCTTGGCCCGCCAATCGTGATCACGCCGCACGCGAGCACCGCGTCCGTGAAAGCCGGCAGCTCGGGGCAGTTCGTCTTCGATGTGGAAGATGACGATCCTACGCTCGGCATGGTGAGCTTCGGATGCAGCGGCTTGCCGGTTGGCACGTCATGCGTCTTCAACCCACCCGCCACCAACCAGCCTTTGACCGTTGTTACCATGACGGTCACAACGGCGAACGGCAAAAGCGCGGTGGCCGGCCTGAACTTTGACTTTGGCGGCAAGCCTCCGCTGTATGCGGCGCTCTTCTTCCCGGTGCTCGGTCTGGTGGGAATCGCCCTGAGCGGGAGCAAAGCCAGAAAGACGCGGCTGCGCTTCGCCATGGTCTTCGTCGGCGCGGCAATGCTGCTTTCCTTTGCCGGTTGCGGCGGCGGATTGCATAGCCCGGTGACTCCGGCCGGAACTTATCAGCTTACGGTGACCGCGGCCACCGCAACGGTGCAGGCCAGCACACCGGTGACTTTGAATGTGCAGTAGAATCCAGGTTAACTTTTAGAAACGCGATAGGAGCGATTCGATATGTCACAACCATTCATAGGCGAGATACGGATGTTCGGCGGCAATTTTGCGCCAGTAGGTTGGGCGTTCTGCAATGGAGCTTTGATGGCCATCGATCAGAATGATGCGCTCTTCAACCTGATTGGCACCACGTACGGCGGAGATGGCCAAACCACCTTTGCCCTGCCCAACCTCCAAAGCCGCATTCCCGTTCATGTAGGTCCGGGCTTTGCTCAGGGCCAGAGCGGCGGAGCGGAGAGCGTAACGCTCACCACCAGCCAGATTCCAGCGCACAGCCACTTGCCCCAGTGCAATTCCGGCACCGGTAACCTGCTAGTTCCCACCGCTGGCGTGTGGGCGCAGCCGACTACCGGCACAGACTACAGTGACGTTGCTCCGGGCCTGATCATGGATCCGGCGGCCATCGGATCGGCTGGCGGCAGTCAGCCGCATGACAACATGGTGCCGTTCCTGTCCATCAATTTCATTCTTTCGTTGTTCGGGATTTTTCCGTCGCAGACCTAGCCGTTCACCAACAAGCTAAAAGCTAAGAGGAGAAGAGCATGTCAGAGCCATTTCTTGGCGAAATAAAGATTATCAGTTGGAACTTTCCTCCCAAGGGTTGGACGTTCTGTAATGGACAGCTTTTGCCCATCAACCAGAACCAGGCTTTATTTTCCATCCTGGGCACCACCTACGGCGGCGATGGCCGCGTAACCTTTGGCCTACCCAACCTGCAAGGCCGCATGCCGGTACACGTTGGCGACGGCATAGCACTGGGCGAACTCGGTGGCGAAACCGCGCACACCGTGAACATCTCCGAACTGCCCGCTCATAACCATGTGCCAGTCGGCAACACCAGCGCTCCCACGGCCCCCGCTCCGGGAGGCAATTTGTGGGCGGCAAACCCCAATAACCTGTATTCAAATGTGCAGCCGAACAGCTCCATGAACCCGGCCTGCATTCTGCCCACGGGAGGCAGCCAGCCGCACGAGAACATGAGCCCGTACCTGGTGCTGAATTTCATCATCGCGCTGCAGGGAATTTTCCCCAGCCAAAACTAGCAAGGGAGAGAAAATTGCATGGCAAATCCATTTGTAGCGGAAATAAGAATTTTTACCGGAAACTTTGCGCCCAAGGGCTGGGCGCTGTGCAATGGCCAGATCCTGCCCATCAGCCAGAACACGGCCCTCTTCTCTCTTCTTGGCACCACCTATGGCGGCGACGGGAAGAGTAACTTTGCCCTCCCCAACCTTCAGGGTTCCGCGCCAATGCAACAGGGCCAGGGGCCGGGACTCAGCCTGCGCGACCTGGGCGAAATCGGCGGTGAGCAGACCGTAACCCTGCTGCAAACCGAAATGCCTTCGCACTCCCATAGTGCGCAGGGTTCCACTGGAAGCACTCAAACAACGCCCGTCAACAACGCCTGGGCGTCAGGGGCAAAGCTTGGGGGAGGCAATCTTTACTTTCCTTCCACTCCGGCGAGCAACGTGCAGATGAGCCCGTTCGGCACCTCGATCGCTGGCGGCAACCTGCCGCATAACAATATGCCGCCATTCCTTGGCCTGACCTTCATCATCGCGTTGCAGGGAGTCTTCCCGGCTAGATCCTAGTCGGAGGGACCTTGTTTTTCGGTAAAGGGCTATGCGCAACTGCATAGCCTTTTATTTTTTGTTCATGACTGATTCACAGAAAATTCGCACTCCACGCCATGTCTTTTGCGGCGGCATGTTTAAATAAGCAGGATGTCTCAAGCGCCAAGCGGTCCTGCTGAGAACCAGAAGCCCGCGACACTGGAAGCCGACGTCCCTCTCTCCCAGTCGCTGATCTGGCGGCTGCAACGTGATTTCTACGTCCAGCGCGGCCTTAAAGCCTGGACTGAAGACCTGGTGCCCAGCTACATCACCAACAATCCTTTCATCGCCGAAATTTATGCAGAGATCGTTGCCGGCTTTATTTTGGACTGCATGAATCTGCCGCAGAAGGGCTCGCGGCCGCTCTCGCCGGAAAATCCGCTGCGCATTCTGGAACTCGGCGCCGGCACCGGCAAATTCTCATATCTTTTTCTGCGCAAGCTAACCACGCTGCTGCAAGCCAGGAAAATCCCGCCGCAGATCGTACGCTACTCCATGGCCGACTGCTCTGAAAGCCTGCTGGCTGAGTGGCGCGCCAATAGCTACCTTGCCGAGTTTGTGAAGGCAGGGATTCTGGAATTCCAGCTGCACCGCGCTGAAGAGGACAACTTGTCCCGCGTCGGCGCAGGTCTCCTTGATTCAACTCGGCAAGCCACAGGCCCGCTCGTCGTCATAGCCAATTACGTTTTTGATAGCCTTCCCCAGGACGCCTACATCATCGCCAATGGCCAAATTTCGGAAGCGCTGATCACCACCCGCGTGAGCGCGGCTGCTAGCGCAGGCCCAGAAGCTCCCAGGCTCAGCGACCTGCAGCTCTCCTTCAAGAATGCCCCCGTTCCGCCCGGCCGCTACGCCGACCAATCATGGAATGAAATTCTGGAGCATTACCGCGGCCGGCTGCCCGCTGCCACGGTGCTATTTCCTTCCGCCGCGCTTGGCGTCTTGCAGCAGCTCAGCCAGTCCAGTGACGGAAGAATGCTGGTGCTGGCCGCCGACAAAGGCTTTGTCCGCGAAGACGATCTCGCTCTGCTTCAAGGTCCGCCTCATCTGGAGTTTCACGCTTCCAGCAACTGTTTTTCCCAGACTGTGAACTTTGATGCGATTACGAGATATTTTTACGGGCTTGGGGGCGACTGGCTCCTGCCGCAGAAGCATTATTCCAGCCTGAACATCTGCGCATTTATCGCGCGCCGCCCCGGCGATGAGTTTCCCGCAACCCGCAAGTCATATGAACAGGCGCTTGCCGGGTTTGGCCCCGACGATCTCTTTGCGCTGATGAGCTGGCTGAACGCGCACCTGGAAGAAGTCTCAGTGGTCCAGGCGCTGGCGCTCTTGCGGCTGACCCGTTGGGACACAACCGCCCTGCTGCGGCTATTTCCCGTTGTCGCGCGCCAGCTTCGCACCATCGCAGGC
>DATBCN010000450.1:0-4454 GCA_036270475.1 Candidatus Angelobacter sp.
CAGTGGCGCCGAGCGCTACGCCAAGGTCTATAACATCGACTATAACCGCTGCATCTTCTGCGGCTATTGCGTTGAAGCCTGCCCCACGGACGCCATCACGCATGGCCACGGCTTCAAGCTGGCAACGTTCAACGCCAGCAATCTGGTCTATCGCAAGGAAGCTCTGCTTGTCCCCATGCCTGCCAACGCGGGCAAGCCGCTTGACCCGCCGGAGCCGGTGATGGTCCCGGAGAAAAGGGCCTAGAAATTGGTAATTGCGTAATTTGGTAAATGGGTAATTGAAAAACTCAGGGGAACAGGGTGTTGTGCTCTGCAAGATTTCTGCTGGGTTTCAATTACCCAACTACTAAATTACCAATGTGTTTCACGGTTTCTGCGTCGGCCTTAAAATCACCTCGCTCACAAACGCCTGCTCCCTCGCGGTCACAACCATCTCCACGGCGTGGGCCACGTCTTCTGCTATCAGCATCTTCGCCGCGCTCTTGCCTTCATGCGGAGTGAACTCGGTATGCGTTGAGCCAGGGCAGATGGTGCTGACCCGGATATTGTGTCCACGCAACTCTTCAGCTAAGGAATACGTCAATCCATTCAACCCCCATTTTGAAGCTGAATAGGCCGCGCCATTGGGCAGTGCGTTCTTGCTGGCGATGGAAGAGATATTCACGATGTCACCGCCGCCGACGGCAATCAGCATGGGCGCGAATGCGCGGACCATATAAAACACGCCGCGTAGATTGGTGTTGAAGATGGCATCCCATTTTTCCGTGGGCATGGTGTGCAGCGGTCCGCCAAACCAGCCCACGCCGGCATTGTTCACCAGGATATCCAGGCGGCCAGACGTCTTCTGGACTTTTTCCGCCAGCGCGGCCACGGAGTTCCAGTCGGCAACGTCACAAGCCATGGCTTCACTTTGTCCCCCGGCGGAGCGGACCTGCCCGGCCGTATGTTGCAGGCGGGCCAGGGTGCGTCCGCAGATGATCGTGGTGGCGCCCAAGGCCGCCAATTTGATCGCTATTGCCGCGCCGATGCCTCGGCCGCCGCCGGTTACCAGGGCTGTTTTTCCGTTCAGGACATTCATCATCACATTCTCCCTTTGGGTTGAATACCTAATAGATTGAGCGCCGTGGCGCATCTTCCGGGCCAGGATTATGAATATTTTGTGGAGTTTGCATGATCGCGGGGAACGATTTTTCATCAACGGTGTCTAAGTTGACGGGAGTGCTGCGTTCATTGAACGTGGCCGCGATATTTGTCTGTGCATTCAGCATTTACGGCGTTTCAGCGCGTGCGGATAACTATCATGAGACACTCTGCATCTGAAAAGTAAAGTGCCATTTTATGCTCAGGCTTGCCTAAAAGTGGGGTTAGTCTTTTATAATCCGTGGCTCTAAGTTTTTAGCGGAAATGACAGGCCCGAACGGGATGCGATGTACGAGCATCGGGCCCACCAATCTGGCAGAGATGGACTGAAGGAGCAAAACGCAATGAAAAGAGTGCTTGTCACATTTGTGCTTGCGCTAACCACCGCCGCCCTGGGTCAGGGAACTTCGCCTTCACAACAGCCACCGGCGCAGCAGCCCGCGGCGACTGATCAGCAGGCCAACACCCCCACCAGCCAAAAAGTAATTAAAGATCCGGCGGAATACAACGCTTACATCACCGCTTTGAACACCACCGATCCAGCGGCCAAAGGGGCGGCCATGGAAGCGTTCATTGCCCAGTATCCCAACAGCATCGTCAAGATGGATGCATTGGAGCAGGCCCGGGGCGCATACCAGCAAGCCAACAATCAGCAGAAAGTGGAGCAGATTGCCCGGCAGATCCTGGTGATCGATCCCGGCAACGTGCCTTCTCTGGCGATTGTGGTTTACATTGAGCGCCAGGGCATTAAAGATGCAGCCACCGGGGCCAAAGCGCGTGCCGACGCCGAGCGCGGATTGCAGGAATTGCCCAATCTGAAGACGCCGGAGGGCATGTCCCCCGCCGATTTCGAAAAGATGCGCAATCAGGTCACATCCATCTTTGCCGGCACGGCGGCTTTTGGCGCTTTGCAGCAACAGGATTATCCGGCCGCGCAAAAATACTATGAACAGGCGCTCAAGATTGATCCCAATGACATTGCCAACAATTACCAGATGGCCATCTCTCTGCTGGAAGTAAAGCCGCCCAATGCACTGGGCTTTTGGTATGGCGCCAAAGCGCTCAGCATCGCGCAGAGCCAGAACCCGCAAGCGTTCAAGGCGTGGTCGCCCTACTTTGTTTCCAAATACAAGAAATACCACGGCAGCACTGACGACTGGAACCAACGGATAGCCGAGGCGGCAACGCAAACGGCGCCACCGGCCAACTTTGTCGCCAGCATCCCTCTGGCGCCAACGCCGTGCGATCTTGCCGCGCAGGCCGTCCAGCAAAACGATCCTGGCACGCTTTCATTCAGTGACTGGGAACTCATACTCTCATGCCGTGACAAGACCCCGGCCAACAAGGACGCAGCGGAAAAGGTCTGGGCTGTAATCCAGGCAAAAGAAAAGAACGGTGAAGCCAAGTTGAAGATCCCGGTCAAGGTCATTGCCAGTACCGACGCCAGTTCGCTGGATGTAGCCATCAGTGATGACAACCAGGCAGCCAACAAGGCTGATATGCATGTGGCCATGGAAAAACCAATGACCAAAGCACCCGCGGTGGGAGCGACCATTGACATCATCGGCGTAATTTCCGAATACGCCCCTGACCCGTTTATGTTCACCATGACCAAGGGCGAATTGCCAGCGGCAAAACCCGCCGCCAAGACGCCGGCGAAGAAGGGCGCAGCAACCAAGCGGCCCACGGCCAAGAAGAAGTAGCTTTCGACAGACCACTTTCGACAGGCCAAAAGAGAAGGCAGCCCGTTGCGGCTGCCTTTTTTTTGATCCCCGCTTACTATTTGTTTTTGATCCGCGCGGCTACTCGCCCAGCATCAGCCGTTGCGCAGAATGGGCGCGTCCGGTTGCGCCGTCACAGCCGATTAGCACGGCGCAGAAACGGGGATCGCCTTTTGCGGCTTCAAAACGTCCAGGCAGTCCGGTAAGAAAGCGTTGCAGAACTTGTTCCTTCTGCACGCCGATCACGCTGTCATACGGCCCGCTCATGCCCACGTCAGTCTGGTAAGCGGTCCCGTTTGGCAGGACGCGCGTGTCCGCGGTGGGCACATGCGTATGCGTTCCCAAGACCGCTGTGACGCGGCCATCAAGATACCAGCCCAGAGCAATTTTTTCTGACGTGGCTTCGGCATGGAAATCGACAATCACAACCTTGCTGGTGATTTTTGCCAGCAAGGCGTCTGCTTTGCGGAAGGGATCGTCAGAATCATGCATAAAGACGCGGCCCTGCAGATTGATGACCGCATAACTTTGTCCCTGGGGCGTAGCGCCTTCATACAGGCCGACGCCGGGAACGCCTTCAGCGTAATTGGCTGGGCGCAATACGCGCCTTGCCCGCGCTTTCGGATCGCCATTGGCGGAGTTGAAGTACTCCACGATCTCGCGCTTGTCCCATACGTGGTTGCCCGTTGTCAGAACGTGGCAGCCCAGGTCAAACAGTTCGTCAGCGATGGCTGGGGTAAGGCCAAAGCCTCCGGCAGAATTTTCCGCGTTGGCAATGACGAGATCAACTTTGTTGGTCTCCACCACATGGCCCAGGTGGTCGCGCACGATTTTGCGCCCGGGACTGCCAAAAATATCGCCGATGAAAAGAATCTGCATGGAACTTGAGATATTAACATCTTGCTGGCATGGGCCGTTTTAGGCGGCGGGAAAGATTGCTTTTCAGAAACAGGGCCCGCGCCGGTGCTACCGCGCCAGTTCGAGCGTGGCCAGATAATCATAGTTTCCCGGCGGATTGGGCCGCAGGTTCCTGACCCGGCGTGAATGCACCACGACATTATCGAAATACCACAAGTTAATGTAAGGCAGATCGCGGGCCAGCACCCGCTGCACCTGAGCGTAGATTTGCCTGCGCTTTTCCTGGTCCACGGTGTTGCGTCCGGCCTCAATCAGGCGGTCCATTTCAGGGTTTACGTAATAGCTGCGATTGGCGTGCCTGGGCGGAAAGCTGGAAGAATGGAACGCATAGTAAAAAATATCCGGGTCTTCATTGCCGCCGATCCAGCGCAGGGAATACAACTGGAACGAGCCTTTTGTTACGTCAGCATAAAACGTGGCGAACTCAAAACTGCGGATATCGAGAGCGATGCCGATCTTTCGTAACTGCTCCTGCAGCACCGCCGCCAGCAGCCGGGTGGTTTCTTCCGTGGAAGTTTTCATGGTCAGATGGAAGCGCGTGCCATCATTTCCGCGCGCGTATCCGGCTGAATCCAGCAAGGAGTTCGCTTTCGCCGGATCATAGGGATAGTGCGCCACATCACCGCTATAGGCCCAGTGCTGCGGCGGAAGCACGCTGTCCGCCAGGCGGCCCTG
>DATBCN010000451.1:0-3580 GCA_036270475.1 Candidatus Angelobacter sp.
GCGTACTGCCCATTTCACTGGAAGAACTGATTCAAAAGATTCAGCAGAGATGTCCTGGCATCAAGATCGCGTCCTGATGCTGAGGATGTCCGTCTGATTTATACTTATCCGCGCCATGACTCAGCCACTTTCGCCCGACCACGCCAAGTTACTTCTTAACGTCTTCCTGCCCGCCTTGCAGCGCGAACAGGCAACCACGCGGAAAATCATTGAAGCCATCCCGCTCGACCATGGCGACTACCGCCCTGATGCTTTTGCCAAGAGCGCGCTGGAACTGGCCTGGCACATTGCCGTAGCGGAGAAGCGTTTTTTCAACGGCATTGCCGATGGCGGTTTTGATTTCTCGCCCCTCAACCGCCCAGAATCGGTCAATACTTCCGCGGACATTGGCCGCTGGTATGGCGAGATGTGCGATTCCGTCCAGGCGCGGCTGGCAAAAATGACGCCGGAGCAGCTAGCCAAGGTGCTCGACTTCCGGGGTGTTTTCCAGATGCCCGCCGTGGTCTTTTTTCAAACGGCGATCAGCCACTCGATCCACCATCGCGGGCAGCTCTCGGTTTATCTGCGTCCCATGGGCGGCAAGGTCCCGGCGATTTATGGCGAAAGCTATGACTCCGCTGAATCGCGGAAGGCGGCGGAAAGCAAAAGCGCTCAAGCCAGCTAGTCCAGGGAAAGCGCAAACCTTGGGAGGTGAAACCCAGGGGAAGTGAAACTCAGGGATGGAATTTACTTTTGCAGCCGCCGTTTATCAAGCGGCTGCGTTACGGTCCGGCACCGACGCCGTTTTTGTCTTCATCTTCCGCGGCCATCACAAGCTCAAACCGCACTTTGTTGCCGCACTCGCGGCACGACGGGAATTTTCCTCCCGTTTTAAAGCTCGCCTTGTGGGCAGTGCGGTGCTCGGTGTGCAAGACCTTATATATCCCCGCCTTCGGGACCACTTGGCCAGGCTTGAAGATCGTTTTGCTGGAATCGGAAGCCATGCGCGCGATTCAGTTGCATGGGTAACGTAGAAGTTGGAATCCTCATCTTGTAGGCCGGGTTGTCCGGCTCCGGCGGGTCTTCCTGGAAGTCTGGATCTTCAGAGATGTGCGGCACCAGTTCCAGCACCTTATAGCGCACCCGTTCGCCGCACTGACGGCAGTACGGAAAAATAGCATTGCGGGTGAAAATCACCGTGGAGCGGGGCTCATCATGATGGCAGATTTCATAAATGCCGGAGTGTTGGACCAGCTCGCCGGGGGCCAGCAGGCAGTCCGTCTGGTCGAATAATTGAGTGTTAACGTCGTTAAGTTCCATGCGGCAATTGCGTCCTTTAATGCTTAACTTCTGCAAGGCGCCAGCGCATTTCTTACAGGGCTGCGGTTTGCGCAGCTTTGTTTCCTATCCATTGCCGCGCCGGAGAAGCAAACGGATAAACTGCAAATAATTGCTGAACATGGGATGCGCTCGGCTTTGCAGGAAGTTGGTGGAGACGTGCGGCCATTGCGATAAATTGATTACTTCTTTTTAGGCAACCCGGTCAGAGCTGCCGCTCACGGTGGCTCTGCGCTGAAGTGCCGCCAGCGGCAGCTTTCCGAATATCCAATTCTGGATTTTCTATTTACAATCATCGGTCATGTCTCTTACCAACCATCAATTTCGCCTCGCCGCCCGTCCCGTGGGCCTGCCCAAACGCAGTGACTTCAATTACACAGAAGAGCAGGCGGCCGATCCCGGTCCTGGCCAGCTTTTGATCAAGGTGCTGTATCTCTCGCTTGATCCCGCCATGCGAGGGTGGATGAATGAAGGCAAATCGTATATCGCGCCCGTTGGCATTGGCGACGTGATGCGCGCCGGCGCCGTGGGCAAGGTGATTGCCTCACAAAATCCCGGCTTTGCCGTGGGTGATCACGTGGTGGGCATGCTTGGAGTGCAGGAATATGCGCTTTCAGATGGGAAAGGCCTGAGCAAGATCGACCCCAGACTCGCGCCCCTTCCGGTGTTTCTGGGGACGCTCGGCATGCCGGGGCTTACAGCTTACTTTGGCCTGCTGGAAGTTGGCGCGCTCAAGACAGGCGACACTGTTGTGGTTTCCGGAGCCGCCGGCGCTGTGGGCATGCCAGTGGGACAGATTGCCAAGATCAAGGGATGCCGCGCGGTGGGCATTGCCGGCGGTCCGGCAAAATGTGAGTACCTGGTAAAAGAGCTGGGCTTTGACGCCTGGATCGACTACAAAAAAGACGACGTGAAAGAGGCGCTGCGCGAGCACTGCCCTAACGGCATCAACGTGTATTTTGATAATGTCGGCGGTGCGATCCTGGATGCCGCCCTCACCCGGCTTGCCCGCGGGGCGCGCGTGGTGATCAGCGGCGCCATCTCCCAATACAACTCCACCACTGGCGTGAAAGGCCCGGAGAACTATCTTTCCCTGCTGGTGAACAGCGCACGGATGGAAGGCTTTGTGGTCTTCAACTACGCGGCGCGTTACGCTGAGGCCCTGCGCGAAATGGCCGGCTGGTACAGCGCCGGAAAATTGAAGTCGTGTGAAGACATTGCCGAAGGCTTCAACAATTTTCCCGAAACGCTGCTCCGGCTCTTCAGCGGCGAGAATTTCGGCAAGCAGGTGCTTAAGGTAGCGGACGCTTAGGCCTTGCCGCCATCCAGCACGGCGCGGATTTGCTTTGCGTATTCCGCGCTGTCACGGTCGCCGGTGACCAGCTCTATCTGTTTGGGGCTGCTTACGCCGATCTTCAACTGCACCGCACGCGCAATCTGCTCCTGATCAAAAATCGCGCCCTGGCTCACTTCCGGCGTGGCGCCAAAATGCCGCAGCAAGGCCACACCCACCGCGTCAATCGCCACGCGGTCTGTTCCGGCAAGAACCACGTTCGATTGCACCATCTTGCCCTGATCCGGCCCGCCGTTGGTAAACGCCTGCACGCCATCCAGCAGGACCAAGTCAGGTTTATAGGCGGTGTTGATCTCCGCAATCATGTGCCGCTGGTGCGGAGAAGAGTGCAGCTCACGCATGAAGTTATAGGAATTGCCGGGAACGGTTTTTGCCGCCAGCCCCACGGAATTCTTAAGAGACAGCGTGAAGTGTCCGCCATAGCGGTGGGTCTTGAGGCAGCAGGTCTGCACAATGCCTCCTGACTTGCGGACCACGCGCGGCAGCGCAAAACCCTGCTCCCAATGGCTGTCCTGCTGCTTGAGCAACTCCCAATCGTCAGGGCCAAGCTCGTCAAACACAACCACCTTCGCGTCCAGTTCCTTGCCCATCTGGAAGGCGTTCTTTTTTCCCATGACCTCGCGGGTGTTGCCCATGCCGCTGCGGTCGCCCAGCGTGAGCGGTCCCGCACCCATGGCTTTGAGTTGGCGCATCAGCGCCGCCAAAGTATCTTCATGGGTAGAACCGGGCGTGGGATCAGAGCTGTTGAAGTTCGGCTTGATGAATAAATCCCTGCCGCGAAACTTTTCCATCCCCAGCAGCTCGATGGCGCGCTTTACACCAGCGGCACGGTCCGTGGTCTTGACGAAAGCCACATGAGAAACAGCAGGCGCCGCATCAAAGGCATGCAGCAAGGAAGGCGCAAACATC
>DATBCN010000452.1:0-1559 GCA_036270475.1 Candidatus Angelobacter sp.
GGTGATGCACAGAACGCGGTGCCGCTGTTGACTAGCACCAGCATCTTCCGTCCCCAGGGCGCTTCTTCCGGCAATAATCAGCAAGCGATTCTCAGTGGTCTGACCGCTGAAGGTGGAACTCCGGTTCCTTGCCTCACCGGCCAGCCTGCGCTTCCCGCGGCAACGTGCGCTGGAATCCTCACCAGCGCACTCACGATCAGTCCAGTTACGGGTTTAAGTGCTGGACAAATTGCAAGAAACCAATTCCTAAACAGCCAATTTGAAAGCAATGGCGGATTATTTCCATACAATAACCGCCTTTATCTGGCCTCAACGCGCTTCGACCACCAGTTCAGTGATCACAACCAAATTGCCCTGCGTTATAGCTTTGGGCATGACCTGGAACAAAATCCGGACGTCACGTCTTTAACTGGCTTCTCCCGCGGCAGCACGGTGAAAGCCTTTGACCATACATTGCTGGCGTCATGGTTCCATCAATTCAGCAGCAAGACGCTGAATGAAGCGCGCGTCCAGTGGAATTATGCCAACTTTGATGTCATCCCGAATACACCGGGTGAGGTGGGCCTCGATCTTCCCGGTTTTGGTAACTTTGGCACGCAAATCTTCCTGCCCAGCTTTACCATCATGCGGCGCTATGAATTTGCTGACAACGTGAGCCTGGTTCGTGGCAAGCACAACATTAAGTTCGGCGGCTATGAACTGATCCGCGGCAACCATTCCGAATCTAACACATTCTTCCCCGGACGGTTTGTATTTGGCAGCTTACCTGGCGGACTTTTAAGCCCGTGCTTGCAGGTTCCTGCGGCGTGCGGCCTGACAGGTACTTCTGCGGCGACCATTAACTCCCTGCAATCCGCTTCTCTTGGCCTGCCCCAGTTCTATCAGCAGGGTTTTGGCGATCCCAATTACAACTATCCCCGGCCTTTCACAGCAGCATTCGTCCAGGACCAATGGTCTGTCACGCCGAGCTTCACATTCAACATTGGCGTGCGCTATGAGCTGGATGCACAATATGGCGCCTTGACTACGGACAAGAACAACTTTGCTCCTCGCGCCTCATTTGCCTGGGACCCGTTCAAAGACCACAAGACAGTCATCCGTGCTGGATACGGCATCTTCTATTCCGCAATCTACGGACAGATTGCTGATGTTGTGCAGACTCTCGGTTTGGTCAATGGAAACCGGCAGATCGCACAAACGTTTGTTCCGCTCACCGGCGTTCCCGGAGCACCACCGGCCCTCACTTCGGCCGCGATCTTCCAAACTTTGTTCGCCCAAGGCAAGGTGCAATGCACCACGCCAGCCGCGGGCAATGCAGCCTGCATCACGCCGGCGGATCTGACCCAGTTTGGGATCAACATTACTCATACCGGACCAGTTCCTCCGTTGAGCGTGCTGTTCAGCGGCCAGCCGAATTACCAAAATCCTTACTCGCAACAGGCCGAAGTTGGCATTGAGCGTGAGATCACCAAAGGCTGGTCTGTAGCCCTGAGCGGCATTTACGTTCACACCATCGGGCTACCGGTGGCGATTGATCAAAATGCGCTGAGCACGGCGCC
>DATBCN010000453.1:0-16906 GCA_036270475.1 Candidatus Angelobacter sp.
AGCGCCTTAATGCGCGCCGTCCGATGGCAGACGCTCAAGCTCCGTCCTGGCCATTAGCTTGTTGATAACGTCATCTCCGGAGTTCTTGACGATTGATTCCAGAGCAGCCCTGGCTGCTTTCATGTAACCCTGGACCACACAGTTCTCGGCATATAAAAGCGCGTTATCCTGGTCGGCGTTTTCTCCCAACCGCGCCCACGGTGGGTTCTTCACCCGGCCTGATGCCTGCAACAGCAAAAGATGGTCCTCTGATGTGCCGGCAAAACGCGCGGTCTCCTTGGCCAGGAAAGCGTCTGCTTCCTTGCGATGGCCGCCCCGCGCCAGCGCAAAATAATTCCACAGAATCGGCGTTGCTGTCGGCGTTTGTTCCCCTGCATGCACCTTGGTGAACACGCGCGATGCCTCCTGGAAATTGCCCTCAAGAAAATAGGAAAGACCAAGCAGCGTCTCATAGTCCGCGGGATCATCTTTGTCGAGCTTCTGCGCCAGAGCTAATTCACGCCGAATGCCGGAAAAATCATGTCTGGGCAGCAACGTTGCAGCGAGTAGCGCGTGCGGATAAGGCTTTTCCGGCGCCGCCTGAATCGCATGTTGCAAAAGGCCCGTAGCTTTGTCATAGTCGTCGCGCGTTATAAAAAAGATGGCAGCTTTCCCTAGCACCTCGGCGTCATCCGGCTGGCGGGCAATCCGGTCAGCCGTCGCGCGCAACTTGCAATCCACTTCGTTCCGGCACAGGTAGGCATAAGAATCCCATACCGCGTCGTCCATGGCGTGTTCAGAAATAAATTTTCGCAAATCGTCCGTGGACGCGGTAATGATCGCTGTCTGGCCTTGCCTCGTCCGCTGGCCTTCAGGCATGTTCTTTTCCACCCAATCCGAGCTAAGCTGGGCCACGCGGAGCATGTCTTTATCCAGCCAGAGCCGGCCTGCAATGTGGCCGCGCACGATTGCCGGTCCAAGGTCGTTGGTGCTAACGGCGCTGTTGCCAAAGTCCTTGGTAAGCAGTTCAGAATCAAAAAACAGCTTTCCCTGCAGTCGCACCAGGCAGATATTGTGCAGCTCGGTCTGCTTTGGCTTGTTCGCGTCCGGGTCCTTCTTCTGGGCCCGTGCGTGATAGCAACCGTTTTTCTCCAGGGTCACGTCCCATCGATCAGCGCCGGAAGTGCTGCTATCTTCCGCCAGCCATGCGCCCTCGATTCCCGCTTCGGTGGCAGGCTTTTCTTTTTCCAGATAGAGCGGATGCAGGCTGACCGCCGGACTGCCGCATCCGGCCAGAAGCAACACGCAGGAGATCGCCAGAGAAGAGATCGCAAGAATAGCCAATACAGGTTTCATCAAGGGAAGACCTCTATTTGAACTATGGGATTGTCGTGGGTAGAAGCAGGATCATTGTACTCTGCTTTGATTCTCGTTTTACATTACGTCTGGTCGGCAGGTAGTGTTTCAGTTGCCAAGTAACCCTCCGAACAAAATAATGTTTTTAGTGAACGCCCTGTGGCTGCATGGCGGAAGACGCATTCTCGGGGTCCTTCGGACTTGCGCTCATACGGCTACGCCAACAACTCGTGCGAACACTTGCGAACACTCATGATTACAAGGCAGAGAAACATTCAGTCAATCTGAGACACTACCGCTCACCCTTAATTTCATGGTCCGCTGGAATTTCTTGTACACTAGCGCATTCGGGGAGAGGTCAATTTGATGAAGTTAAGGAGCTATTTATCTATCGCGATCTTGCTGGGCGCTGTCGCATTCATTCAGGTTCCCGCGCAGGGACAAAAACCAACGGGTGCCAAACCTGCCGCCGCCGAAGCCGAAGATAAGCCGGTTACCGCGCTGCCTTATACACCCAGTCTTGATGTGCCGTCCATGGACAAGTCGGCCGATCCCTGCGTGGACTTTTACCAGTACACCTGCGGCGGCTGGATGAAGAACAATCCCATCCCCGCGGACCAGGCGAGCTGGAGCATTTATGGCAAGCTTACCGTGGATAATCAGCGGTTCTTGTGGGGCATCCTGGACGATCTGGCAAAAAAAACCAGTGGACGCAACGCGATTCAGCAAAAGATCGGCGATTATTTTGCCGCCTGTATGAATGAAGCCGAAGTGGAGAAGTTGGGCGCTACTCCGCTCAAGCCGGCGCTGGCGGAGATTGCCGCGCTCAAGACCGCAAAAGACCTGGCCGTGTTGCTGGGACATGAGCATCTTACAAACGCAACCCAGGAATTGTTCTTCGGCTTTGGCTCCGACCAGGACTTCTCTGATTCCAGCCAGGTCATTGCCTTTGCCACCGCAGGTGGACTGGGCCTGCCTGATCGCGACTACTACACCAAGACGGAAGCCAAGTCAGAGGAAATCCGGCGGAAATATCTGCTGCACGTGCAGAAGACGATGGAACTTCTGGGCGACGCGCCCGATGTCGCTAGGCAGGAAGCCGCGACCATCATGCAGATTGAAACAGCGCTGGCCAAGGCGTCGCTCACGCGTGTGGAGCAGCGCGATCCTCATAACCTGTTCCACAAGATGGACCGCAAGCAGTTGCAGGCGCTTACCCCTGATTTTGACTGGAATGTTTATCTCAAGACCGCTGGCATTGAGCAGGTAAACACCTTCAATGTGACGGAGCCAAAGTTCTACCAGGAATTGGACCAGCAAATTAAGAACAACAGCCTTGACGATCTTAAGGCTTATCTCCGCTGGCACGTGGCCAGCGCCAACGCGCCATTCCTTTCCTCAAGGTTCGTGCAGCAGAACTTTGATTTTTATGCCCACACCCTGCGCGGCGTGGAGCAGATTGCTCCGCGATGGAAACGCTGCGTGCGCCTGGTGGATGGCCAGTTGGGCGAGGGCCTGGGCCAGGAATTTGTGGCCCGCGCCTTCAGCCAGGAGACAAAGCAAAGCACTTTGAAGATGACCAAGCTGATTGAACAGGCCATGGAAGACGACCTCAATCAGCATACATGGATGGGCCCGGAAACAAAAAAGCAGGCGCTTGAAAAGCTGCATTCGGTGGTAAATAAAATCGGCTATCCTGACAAATGGCGCGACTACAGTTCGGTGGAAGTGAAGCGCGACGACTTTATGGGCAATGTGCATCGCGCTACCATGTTTGAATCCCGGCGCGAGCTGGCAAAGATCGGCAAGTCTCTGGATCGCGGGGAATGGGGCATGACTCCGCCAACCGTGAATGCTTATTACAATCCCCAGATGAACGACATTAATTTCCCGGCGGGAGTTCTGCAGCCGCCGCTCTATGATCCCAAAATGGACGATGCTCCCAATTACGGCAATACCGGCGGCACCATTGGCCACGAGCTGACGCACGGTTTTGACGATCAGGGCCGCCAGTTTGACGCTAAAGGCAATCTGCGTGACTGGTGGACCAAGGAAGATGGCGAGCAGTTTGAAAAGCGCGCGCAGTGCATTGTGGATCAGTATGCCGGTTACACCATAGTGGACGACATCAAGATCAACAGCAAGCTCACGGAAGGCGAAGACGTAGCCGACCTGGGCGGCCTCATCCTGGCCTATCTGGCCTGGAAAGCTGACGTGAAAGACAAGCAGCTTGAGGGCCGTGACGGCTTCACTCCCGACCAGCGGTTTTTCATTGGCTATGCGCAGTGGGCTTGTGAGAACGAGCGTCCGGAGAACCTACGCGCCAATGCCATCACCAATGAGCACTCGCCGGGCAAGTATCGGGTGAACGCCCTGATGGTAAACATCCCCGAGTTCCAACAGGCGTTCAGTTGCAAAGCCGGACAGCCCATGGTGCGCCAGGACCGTTGCAGAGTGTGGTAGCCCAGCCACAAATACGCCCCGGCAAGGTCCTGCTGGAGATATGTCTTGACTCGGTGGAGTCCGCCGTGGCCGCCGAGCGTGGCGGTGCGGACAGGGTTGAGCTTTGCGCCGGCCTTCCTGAAGGCGGCACGACGCCCAGCGCCGGCATGATTGCGGCGGTGCGAAAGAAAGTCGCCATCGGCGTGCAGGTCATGGTGCGTCCGCGCGGCGGTGATTTTTTCTACAGCGCGGATGAATTCAGCATCATGCAGCGGGACATCCTCATCGCTAGGCAACTCGGCGCTACGGGTGTCGTATTTGGCGTCCTTACTGCCGACGGCAACGTGGACAAAGACCGTTTGCGTCAACTCATTGATATGGCGCGGCCGCTCAAGGTCACATGCCATCGCGCTTTCGATATGGCGTGTGATCTCTCCTGTGCGCTGGACGATCTGATGGGCCTTGGCGTGGACCGTGTCCTGACCTCCGGCGGCAAAAAAAGCGCTGTTGACGCCATGCCAACCCTGGCCCAACTGGTGCAGCAGGCCCAGGGCCGTGTTTCGATCATGGCCTGCGGAGAGCTTTCCATCGTCAACGTAAAAGCCGTGGTGGAATACACCCATGTCCGTGAAGTCCATGCGGGATTGGGGACGGCAGTCACCAGCGCCATGCGCCACAAGAACCAGAAAATCTCCATGGGCACGCTGGCCAATAGCGAATATCAGCACGTAGTGGTGCCAGAGAGCAGCGTGCGCGAGCTCAGAGCGGCAATCGACAGCATCTAAAACACCTTCACGCCTCTCGCATCGCGCCTGGTTTACGCTGCTTCGTTGACTTTCAGCACTACCATGGTAATGTCGTCGGGCTGGGCGGCGTCGCCGCACCATTCTTCAATCCCGCGGAATATCTCGTCCCGCGCCTTGATCGCGGGCAGATGCGCCTTGGCTTTTACCAGTGAGAGCAGGCGTTCTTCGCCGAACTCCTCCCCTGCGGGATTCACGGCGTCAATCGCGCCATCAGTGTAGGCAAACAAAAAATCGCCGGACCGAAGCTGGAACGAGCTCTCTTGAATCGGGCAATCCTGAAAGAGGCCAAGCATAGGGCCGCCCGATTCCAGCCGCATCACGCCGTTCGAGTTAGGCAACGTGGAGACGTCTCCTGTCTCAGGATGAGCATGCAGGACAAACGGCGGATTGTGGCCTGCGTTAACAAAGCTCAACCGTCCGGAGCTTTCTTCATAGGCAGCGTAAAAGAGCGTTACGTAGCTGGCGCTGCTGGTGGAAGCAAAGAGCAGCCGGTTCAGTGAGGTGGCAAGCTGCAGGAGTGAAGCGCGGTAGACCGGTCCGGGACCGTTGCTGAGCGCCTGGCTGCGCAGAAAAGCATGGATCATGAAGGTGAGCAGCGCCGCGGAAAAGCCTTTGCCTGCCACATCGGCCACGGCCATCCCGATGTGGCCATTCTCAAGCTGCATAAAATCGTAATAATCGCCGCCCACAAAACCAGCCGGTTTGCAGTATCCGCTGATCTGGATCATTGGCGACTGCGGCGCGTCCACGGGGAAGAGGTGCTTTTGCACGGAGGCTGCCAGCGCCATTTCATGCAGCATCTTTTCCTGGTCCACGATGCGCTCAACCAGGTTCGTATTGTCGATGACCAGCGCCAGTTGCTCGCCAATCGACATAAGCATCCGCAGGTCTTTTTCCGCGAAGTCAAAACCGGAGTGCCGCGGTCCCAGGGAAAGTATCCCGGTCAGTTGCGCCTTGTTTCTGATCTGCACCAGCAGGCGCGAATCAAGCTGCTTGAGCGCCCCGCGCTCGGCTTCACGCTTGGCGTTATTGATTCCCTGGATGAATCCGGCGGCGCGCTGCCAGGCGTCAAGATCGTCACTTTCAATGCGCAGGGGCGCGGAGAGTTTGTTGAGCCGCCGGACAACAAATGCGTCTGAAGTAAGCACCAGAGGCGGTGTGCTCGCGGCGTCCGCGCCCTCGGCTGGGTTTGTGGCGCTTTCCCCGGGCTGGGCAGAATAGCTGCGCAGCAGAAAGTTGCCCGTTTCCTGGTCACGCACCAGGATCGCGACCCTGGCCACGTCCAACGCGTGCGCCACTGTATTCACGCTGAACTTGTAAACATCGGCAAGGTTGTTCGAGTGCCGGGCTGCGTCTCCCAGTTCAAGCAAAATCCGCTGATGGTCATATTCAATGGGTGACGCGCGGCGGCGCAGGACAGGAAGCACCCGCGTGAGGAAAACAAAGTGTGCTCCGGCCACGGCGCAAGCCGTCAGCACCACGACAATGGCGTCAGCGCGGGGGTGGATACGGTCAAGAAAAACGCCGCGCCGCCCGGTCAGGCAGAACGCCAGCAACAACGTTGCGCACAACAGCTCCAACAGCAGGACCGTCTCCACGGCAATCACATGGGGGCTCTTGCGCCGTTTGTGACGGCGCGCCCGCATTGCTGCCGTGTTAAAGAAAGGAAAAAATTTCATAAATAGCGATCAGCCCTGTGACCCCATTCCCCTGTGACCCATTCAAAGACCATAGCATAAGCATCCTTGCCGAATGGATCAACCATGCCTTAATGGCCGCCGCCCGCTGGGGGAGCTTAAAGCCTAAGACCTTAAATCGTGAGAACATCGGATGGCAGCATGTCCGGCCAGAAGATTTGGCTTTGTTGGCTCCGGAGTCATAATACTTTCGGCTTTTATCCATGCACTCGGTAACACTAGAATAGAGGCGTCGTCTAAACAATATAGAATGCCCATGGACCTTGGTTTCGAACAAGACCGCTGCGAATGGACAACGCTGACGCAAAGCCAGCCTCCGTGCCGCCGACGGTGGAGTTTCTCCATAGCCATGGCGTCGGCATTGCATGTACTGGTTGTGGCCCTGCTCTGCTGGCCGGCTGCGCCTGCCTTTGTAAGGCCAAATTCCATTGCTTATGGCGAAGGCGGCAGCTCCACTCCGGCGTCAGTGGTCCTTTACGTACCCAATGACTTGCAACTTGCTGCATCGAGCCAACCGCCATTGCTGTCATTGCCTGCTTCAGCGAAGAAAAAGCCGCAAAAGACAAAGATACGCAAGCGCAACAATGTTCTGGAAGCTGAGAAGCAGATAGGTCCCGCGGAAGCAGGGTCAGAGCAGGGGTCAGCGTTTGACGGCCCTTCCAGCGGGGATGAAGTCAAACCGGCCTTGCCAGTTGCTTTCCAGGACTTGAAGATTCCCAGATCAGAACTGCCCAGCGGTGTTCAGGGCGATGTAATCGTGGAGATCACAATCGATGCCCTGGGCGCGGTGGTGGACGAAAAGCTGCTTCAGGGCCTGGGGCATGGAGTGGATGAGAGAGTGATAGCTGTCCTGCATGACTGGCATTTCCGTCCCGCAACTCGCAATGGCGTGGCCATTCCATCCAAGCATGATGTCCATTTCCACTTTCCCAGTTGAAAACCCGCCGCCGTGCAGGCATCTACTATCCTTGGCGGTTACATAGGACCAATCATTGCGATTTCGATTTTAGGTTGCGAAATCACGGCTTGTTTCGATGTTAAAGTAAATGCATAAAATGCATGGATGGAATAGCTACTGGCACTTCAACCGATAGGCTACAAATCTAGCATAGCTGGGATCCGGATGGCTAGGTAGTACCGCATAGGGCTGTTTTGTTCCTGAGTAGCTGCTCACGGCGCAAGGACCAGGAGATAGGTTAGCGCCCGGCTGGATCAACTCTGGTCTTATTCATTTTTCTGCAGAGTTTCAGCATATATTGTTTCCTGCCAAAGGCGGGGCGATTTTCCCTTCTGCGCTGCCTCTTTCAAGGCTCCGCGAGACGCCAAGGGCAGATACATTCTCTCGAAAGCGTAAAACGCAGAATGATGTTAGGAAATATAGCGTGTGCGCTTAATAGTTCCTGCATCATCTAGGCGTGGATCAGCCTATATTGCGGGATCAGCCTAGATTGAATATAGCTAATGTCAAAATAAGGAGCTATTTTGCCGGACTTAAACCGGAAGTTAGGCTATTTCACCTTGCAGGTTGTGTATTTGACTGGTAGCATGCTCTCGGAAGGAGCTATATGGATACGCAACAGATCATCTCGGAGTTAGAGTCAGAGAGGGACCGCCTGGAGCAAGCCATCTCCGCTCTTCGCGGTTCAATCGGTGGCCGTCGTGGCATTTCCGCGGCCGGAACAGGCCGGCGGGGACGTCGTCGTTTGAGCGCCGCTGCAAAAAGGCGCATTTCGGAAATGATGAAAAAGCGCTGGGCTGAAAGAAAAAGAGCTGCCAAGGCAGCCTAGAAACAGAAACAGGGTAGATGAAAAGGTATAAAGAGGGCCGCTACGGAGCGGCCTTCTTTATTGGTGCCGGCGAATCGCGACGCGATGGAAAGTTCCAAAAACGCGTTGTGCGCCCGCGTTTTGGCTTTCCCGGCTTTTAAGTTTCCTGCGGTGAAACTTTTCGGGTTTGAGTTTCAAGGTGCAACAGGCTATAAACAATCTCTTATATATCTTCCGGGCCTGGGTGAGTTGATGATGAAGAGATATCTGTTCCTGATTGCGTTGGCCGCACTGCTATGGCCATTCCATTTGCTTGCCCAGGACAACTATGAGATACAGGTTTACGGGGCGGACACCGTTGGGCCGCGCAGCACGATGGTCGAGTTCCATACTAACTTTACGGTGCAGGGTGAAAAGGGCCTGATCAATGGCGTGAGGCCCACGGACCACGCTGTCCATGAAACCATCGAGATCACGCAGGGTTGGAATGACTGGTTTGAGACGGGTTTCTACATTTTTACCAGCGTCCGTTCCGGCGACGGATGGGACTGGGTAGGCGACCACATTCGTCCGCGCTTTCGCGTCCCGGAGAAATGGCGCTGGCCGGTGGGTTTAAGCCTGTCCAATGAAGTTGGCTATCAGCGGCACGCGTTTTCGCCGGATACCTGGACCTGGGAAATGCGCCCTATTATCGACAAGAAAATTGGGCCCTGGTATTTGTCGTTTAATCCTACTTTCGACAAATCGCTGCATGGTGACAATGTCCACCAGGGTTTTGAGTTTTCCCCGAATGCAAAAGTGTCCTACGATTTTTCCAAAGTCGTCAGTGGTGGCCTGGAATATTATGGCGCGCTGGGGCCGGTGGGCAGTTTTGATCCCGTTGCGGAGCAGCAGCAGCAGTTTTTTCCTTCGATTGATCTGAATGTTTCGCCGGATTGGGAGATCAATTTCGGCGTGGGATGGGGTGTGACCCGCTCCACCGACCACCTGATCGTAAAAACCATCATCGGACGCAGGTTCAGTTGGAAGAAGAAATCGCCCTGATCGCTCAGCTATAATTCTCCGCTTGGCTGCGATAATGAGGTGCTGATTGCGACGCCAGATACTGCCGCTCTTCATTTTGATTTTAAGCATGACTTACCAGGCCCCTTCACAAGACCGCTCCTATGGCCGCTCCGTTGTGATGACGGACCGTGGCATTGTGGCCACCAGCCACTACCTGGCCTCGCATGCCGGCGCTCAGGTGCTGGCGCAGGGCGGGTCCGCCATGGATGCAGCCATCGCAGCGAATGCTGTTCTCGGTGTGACCGAGCCCATGATGAACGGAATCGGCGGCGACCTCTTCCTGATTTACTGGGACGCCAAATCCGGCAAGCTTTATGGGCTCAACGCCAGCGGCTGGGCGCCGCGCAAGCTTACCATTGAATTTCTGGCGCGGCATGGCGTCACCGCCATGCCGCATGATGGCATTCATAGCGTCACCGTTCCCGGCGCGGTGGATGGCTGGAGCCAGGCGCACAAGCGTTTTGGCCGTCTGCCCTGGAAAGATTTGTTCACGTCTGCGATTTACTACGCGGAGCATGGTTATGCCGTGCCGGAGATCATCCAGTATTACTGGGCGGATGAAGAAGCCAAGCTGCAGAAAACAGACGAAGCGCGCAGAGTGTTTCTTCCCGGCGGCAAGGCCCCTGAGTTGGGCGCGAAGTTCACCAACCCCGATATTGCAAAGTCCCTGCGCCTGATCGCCGAAAAAGGGCGGGACGTTTTTTACAAAGGCGAAATCGCCCAGGCCATTGTGCGCAGCTCCGCCGCTTTCGGCGGGACCATGGAGTTGCCGGACCTGGCTGATTTTTCTTCCGAATGGGTCGAGCCTATCTCAATCGACTATCGTGGCTGGAAGATTTACGAGCTTCCACCCAACGTGCAGGGCATGGCTGCCCTGGAGATGCTCAACATCATGAGCAACTTTCAGCCCGATAAAGACGGCCCCAAGGGTACGGTTGAGTTGCACAAGAAAATCGAGGCCATGAAGCTGGCTTATGCAGACCTATACCGCTATAACGCTGATCCTCGGTTTGCCAAAGTCCCGATTACTGGCCTGCTCGATAAAGCCTACGGAGCGCAACGCGCCGCGAGGATCAATCCCGATAAAGCCGATTGCACCCCTGGCGCGGGCCATCCCGCCGCCAGTGACACAACCTATCTTGCCGCAGTGGATAAAGAAGGCAACATCGCGTCGCTCATCCAGAGCAATTATTCCGGCTTCGGTTCTGGCGTAGTGGTAAACGGAATGGGTTTTGCCTTGCAAAACCGCGGCGCGTTATTTTCGCTGGACGCTACGCACCCGAATGCGTTGCAGCCGCGCAAACGCCCGTTCCACACAATCATTCCTGCATTCATGGAACGCGGCGATGTGCATATCGGCTTCGGTATTATGGGCGGCGCCAATCAGCCGCTGGCGCACGCGCAGTTTGTTTCCAACCTTGTGGATTACGGCATGAACATTCAGGGCGCGCTGGAAGCCCCGCGTTTTACCGTGACCAGCGGCCAGGTGAGCTGCGATATTGCCATTGAATCGCGAGTCCCGCCCGACGTTCTCCAATCTTTGCGGCAGAAAGGCCACAACCTGATTGTCCGCGCGGAGTATACGGCAATGATGGGCCGCGGCCAGGCAGTGATGCATAACGCGAAGACCGGCGTGAACTCTGCTGCCTCTGATCCCCGTGCCGATGGCGCCGCCGAGCCCGAGCCGGCAATAGTTGGTAAATGAATAAATTAGTAATTTGGTAAATGGAAAACCAGCGTGAACTTGAGCATGGCAGACTGAGAGCAAATCTTTTTCGCTTTCATTTACCCATTTACAAAATACTCATTTACCAAATTCCCTAAACGTGTTCCTCGGCTGGCGAGATCATCGGCATCAGCAGCACCGGGGCCTTCATAAACTCAAAGCGATTGATGGTCTCCACGGCCCTTTGCACAGTAGCTTCCAGCGTCGGCTCCAGCGTTATCACAAATGACAGGCGGTCTTTTGGCATGTGCGGCTCCTGGACCACGGAGTCGATATTGATTCCTTCACGCGCGATTGCCTCCGCAGTGCGGGCAAGGATTCCCGGCTGATCGCTGACCGTGAGCCGCAGGAACCAACTGCTCGGATGCGGTCTGGAGGATAGCCGCAATGGCTCGGCACGGTCAAATCCCGCAAGAAGGCTGCTTGCCGTTTGGCCGCGGGAAATTTGCTTTGCAATCTGCAGCACATCAGAGAGAACGGCCGTCCCGGTCGCCCCGCCGCCTGCACCACGGCCGTAGAGCATTTGCGTGCCTACTCTTTCTCCGGCAATAAAGATGGCGTTGTTTGCACCCGCTGCCTTGGCCAGCATGGAATCACGCGGCTCCAGCCATGGCTGCACGGATATATGCACTCCTCCCGCCACGCGCTCGGCAGACGCTACCAGGCGGATCGTCGAATTCAAGCGATGTGCATAGTGAAAATCAGTGGACGTAATGTCGCGGATGCCGGTCACTGGAATTTCCGAGGCGCGCACGGCTTGTCCAAAAGCGATGCGGGCCAGAATGGCGATTTTATCGCGCGCGTCCAGTCCGTCAATATCCAGGCTTGAGTCTGCTTCCGCGTAGCCCGCGGCTTGGGCTTGTTCCAGGGCGTGGGCAAATTCTATTCCGTGCTCCTCCATCTGTGTAAGAATGTAGTTACAGGTGCCGTTCACAATGCCATACACGGACTGAATGCGGTCCGCGGCCAGCGCCTCAGAGATTGCGCGGATTACCGGCACACCGCCGGCAACGGTGGCTTCAATCCCAATCGGAAGATTTTTCTCCTGCGCCAGGGCAAACAGTTCATCACCATGCAGCGCGATCAATGCCTTGTTCGCCGTAACCACGGCCTTGCCATTCTGCAAGCTGGTGCGGACAACGTCACGTGCTACCGTGGTCCCTCCAATGGCTTCCACCACAATGTCCACGTCATCGGCGGTCACAACCTGCCGCCAGTCAGAGACAACGGTAATTCCGTTTACACCAACTTCAGCATTGCGCGGCCGCTTGCGGGAGATCCGCGTCACCACAATGGAGATGCCGCCGGTCCGTTGGCTGATCTCGTCGGCATGGCCCAGAAGGATCTCCGCCGTGGCGCGCCCCACCGTGCCGTAGCCGACAATGCCTACTCGAACCTGTTCGGCGCTGCTTCTTTCTGTCTGTTGTTTATCTGTTGCTTCTTCAATGCCGCGCATAGATCTTCTCCAGGGTCTTGATTACCGTGTCACTGTCCGCTTCCATGGGGCCCAGAAGGCTCTGTCCCGGCGATTGCTTCATGTAGTCAACGTCTTTCAGCATGTGTCCTGTCAGGACCAGGACAACCGTCTCTGCCGCCTTCACAAACTCCGCGGCCGCCAGCTTTTTCAGTCCGGCCAGAGTTGCCGCGGAAGCCGGTTCGCAACCGATCCCTTCCGAACCCAGCTCTGCTTTCGCTTGTGCGATCTCGTTTTCGCTCACCTCTTCGCATGCACCTGCCGTATTCCTGAGTACGCTCACGGCTTTGCGCCATGAAGCAGGATTGCCAATCCGGATTGCCGTGGCCCTGGTCTCTGCATTCACGCGAATGAGTTCATTACCGCCATTTTCCCGCATGGTGCGGACGAGCGGGTTTGCGCCAGCAGCCTGAATAATGGAAATCCTGGGCAGCGACTTGATCAAGCCAAGGGCGCGCAGCTCGATAAATCCCTTGCCCAGCGCAGAGCTGTTGCCAAGGTTTCCTCCCGGCACAATTACGTGTTCGGGAACTCGCCAGTCAAGCTGTTCCATCAGTTCAAATGCCACCGTCTTCTGCCCTTCCAGCCTGTAAGGGTTGAGCGAGTTAAGCAGATAAGCCGGAAATTTCCGGACCACTTCATGCAGTACTTTCAGGCAGCCGTCAAAATCGGTGCGCAACTGCAGCACTTGTGCGCCGTATTCGAGCGCCTGGGCCAGCTTGCCGGCGGTCACTTGTCCCGCGGGCAGCAGAACGATGCTCTTCATCTCCGCTCGGGCCGCATACGCGGCCACGGAAGCAGAGGTGTTTCCCGTGGAAGCACAACAGACCCATTCAAAGCCCTCGGCTTTGGCCATCGTGATGGCCGCCGAGATTCCCGTATCTTTAAATGAGCCGGTGGGATTCATGCCCTGGTGTTTCACCAGAAGATGCGGCAGCCGCAGCCCGCGTGCCGTTTTTTTTAGCAGGACCAGCGGGGTGTTTCCCTCACTCATGGTGACAATGTGTTGCCGGTCGACTTGCGGCAGCAGCTCGCGGAAGCGCCACACACCACTTGCGTTTTCCGGCAGTGACGATCCACGCCTCTCCCGCCAAATTTCCTTCAGCCGCAGCGCAAATCCCGGAGGCGCGCTGGCCCACTCTGGATAAACCACCTCAAGCAGTTCGGAGCATTCAGTGCAGCGGAACATTCGGTCTGCTGTCTCCTGCACTTTGCCGCAGTGGACACAGCGCAGCTCATGCGCTGCCACCTGTGGATTTGCCGGCAACGTCGTCATTGCGCCCCCGTCGCCACGGTGAAATTTGGCCGGAGGCACAAGGGGACATTGGCGCCGGTCTGTTCGAAAAATTCATCGTGTACGGCCCGCACCACCTCTGGGCCGCGTGATGCCGGCACGGCAAAGCAGATGCTCAGCTCACTTGCGCCTTGCGCCACGGCAATTACGCTCACTTCACGCCGCGCCACCGCGGAGAAGACACGGCCCAGAATTCCGCAGGTGCCCTTCATAGATTCGCCCAGCACGGCCACCACGGCAATCTCTTCCACTTCCGCCGGACGCAGCACACCCTGCGCCAGCTCCATGCGAAAAACCGTGTTGATCAGTTTGAGCACGCGGGCCGCGTCTTCTCGGCGCAGCACCAGGCCCAAAGCATGCTCGGGTGAAGATTGCGTGGCAAACAGCACCTCAATCTGCTCCTGGCCCAGGCGCAGGAACAACCTTCCCCAAAGCTCCGCGGGATGAACGTCACGCCGCGTGACCAGTGAAATCAGCGTGGCGTCCTTCACTGACGTTACTGATTTCACCGGAGAGTTGGCTGGCTGCGCATCATGAGTGATTTTGGTCCCGGCGACGTCAGGACGAAACGAATTCTTGATCCATACTGGGAACCGCGCCTCAGCCGCCGGATAGGCTGCCTTGGGATGAATCACCTTGGCGCCGTAATAGGCCAGTTCAATGGCCTCTTCAAAACTGATCTCCGGCAGCGTGGTGGCGTCCGGACAGATGCGTGGATCGGCGCTGAGAACACCGTCAACGTCCGTCCATATCCAGACTTCATCCGCGCCTGCCGCTGCCCCGATGATAGTGGCGGAATAGTCTGATCCACCGCGTCCCAGCGTGGTGGAGTTGCCTTGTGGATTTGCTCCGCTGTAGCCGGCAACAACCGGCACGATGTTGCGGCCCAGGAGCGGCAGCAATGACTGTTCGCATTGCTTGCGCGTTGCCGCAATGTCCGGCGCGGCATTGCCGAAATTGCCGTCGGTTACGATTACATTTTCCGCGCGCACAAACTCGGCGCTGCTGCCCGTTTGCCGGAGATAGCCGGCCAGCGCCCACGCGGAGATGCGTTCACCCAGCGCCACCAGCGAATCCGCAGTTTGCGCGGAAATATCTGAGCGCAACGCGGCGAGCGCATGGCAGGCATTTTGCAATTGGGAGTGGACTTCTCCGGTGAAGTTACTGGCCGCCGCGTGGTGGGCTGGATCAAACAAATCAGCGATCAGCTCGCGATGCACGCTCTCAAATTTCTGCAGGTGCGCCATGGTTGCAGCGGAGTCGCCGTGCCGCGCGGATTCAATGGTCCTGAAAATCAGGTCGGTCACTCCCGCCATAGCGGAGACCACCACCACAACCCGGTCATGCCTGGCGGCTCGGGACACAATGGCCGCACACTGGCGGAACCGCTCCGCGTTTCCCACGGAGGTGCCGCCAAATTTCATTACGATCAAGCGTTTTCCGTTCATCACGATTTCTCCAGCTTCTGCAGCACTGCGCCAAGTCTTTCCACCAGCGGAACCAGCTCCCTTGTTACCCCTGCGCCATTGTTGTCGGCTGATGTAAAGAGCGCCTCTGCCTGTACCCCCTCCTCGGAGAGAATTCGCTGCAATTCTTCAGCCACTTGCATCTCGTCCCGGGAGGTAAACGCAATCACTGACGATCCTGATCCGCTAATGGCCACGCCCAGAAGCCCAGGCCGCCGCAGACCAAGGCAGCGTTCCATTCCTGGAACCAGCTTCTGGCGATAGGGTTGATGCAGCTTGTCCTGAAACAGCTCCGGAAAGAGGTCAAAGTTGCCGGAAAAGCACGTGGCGGCCAGAAGCGCGGTGCGCTGCAGGGTATGCAGCACATCGGCGCGATCATATGAATTGGGCAGCACCTGCCGGGCTTCATGCGTGGGAACGGTGATGGATGGAATCACCACGACCAGGCGGATGCTCTCAGGAAACTTTGCATTCACCGTAACCACGCGATCAACGTTGTTGGAGAGCGCCAGCACCAGACCGCCGTAATAGGCTGCGGCAGCGTTATCGATGTGCCCTTCAATCTCTTCCGCCCAGCGCAGGAGTTGTTCTGGCGCGGGATCTTTCCCGCTGTATCTAGCGCCCAGCAGCAGACCGGCGATCACGGCGGCGGCGCTGCTGCCCAGGCCAACGCTGATGGGAATGTCACTCTGCACCAGGACGTGCCCGCCGGGCGGAGGCGCGTCAAGTTTCTCCGCCGCATAGCGCAACGCGTGCAGGACCAGATTGGAACTTTCAATGGGGAAACGTTCCGGGGTCTTGCCCTGATATTCCAGGGTGAGTTCCGGGCTGGCGGAAGGCACGTAGAGCGCCCGGAGATAGAGTTTAAGGGCCAGACCACCGCAATCGAAGGCGCAGCCCAGGTTGGCGGAGGTAGCCGGCACAACCACGCGCCAGCCATATCCCGCATTGTCTGAGTTTGATCGGTCTTTTGATCGATCGTTTGAACGGTCCATGTTTTTCTTCCCCAAAAGCAAAAAACCCACTCGCCTTGGCGAGTGGGTCAGGAACTCTATGATTGCTAAGTAGTTACGCTGCCGGCTCGCCCGATTGTGGCCTGGATGTAGTTGTGCGTGTGCTTGTTGTTGTCAAACACATCAACCGGGCGAAATTGGGTCTACAAGCCTGCATTTACAAGGGAACTATAACCCGGCTCTCGGGCAGAGTCAAGAAATAGCTGGGCTGTAAATGACATACGTAGCCTATATCGGCACTCGAAATGTGCTGGGGGATTTTTGGTTCGATGAGGCGCACAAAACGCTCATGGTTCCTTGCCCATTTTATGATTATTCCCTAATCGATTGAAAAGGTTACGGGCTTAACTGCACCGCGCCAAAGACCGTTCCGGGCGGATTGGGGGCCGTCGCCGTGGTGCTGACGGCGTTCGTGGTGATATCGAAGATATCTACTTTCCCTCCTTGCACCACATAAATCACATTGCGTCCGGCAACCGGCGCAAGTGATGTCACGTCTCCGTTGGGACGGCTTGCCGGCAGCAGGACCGGCGTAACTGCCTGGGTAGCAGTATCAAAAATCGTGAGGCAGCCCTGGCGTAGGTTCTGCGCGTTGACCGCGCCGAGTGTGCAGCCAGTCGATCCGATATAAAGACGGCCATTCGAGGTGAGCGCCATCAAGCTGTGGCGTCCGTCAGCAATGTGGATGGAGGCACCGGCCGTCAGCGCTGAACTGTTTACCACCTGCAAAGTTCCTGCGTTAAGTCCGGTTGCGGGTGATCCTGCAATGAATGCCGTGATGCCGCTTAACAGGCCCACAGTCGCTCCGGAAAGCGTGAGTGG
>DATBCN010000454.1:0-3191 GCA_036270475.1 Candidatus Angelobacter sp.
GCCGCATCATGCGGTTGCGCCCGGCGATTTCCACGGGCTGGCTGGCCAGCGGCATTGCAGCGTCCATGAAGTCGGGATGCTGCTCCGCCCACAGCCAGCTGTGCATGCCGCCCATGGAGGTGCCCATCACCAGCCGAAGATGGTTTACGCCGAGTCCCTGCGTGAGCAGACGGTATTGCAGCTCGATCATGTCGTCATATTCATAGTGCGGGAAGCGCATGTGCAGGCCGTCACTGGGCTTGCTGGATTCGCCGTGGCCCACGTTATCCGGCAGGATGATGAAATATTTCGCTGCGTCCAGCAGTTGGCCGGGGCCAAACAGCACGCCTCCAAAATTTGGCGTAAGAAACTGGCGTCCGCTGCCGCCCGTGCCGTGCAGGATGAGTATGGCATTGCGGACTTTGCCGCTGGAGTCTTTCTGCGGCATGCCCAATGTGTAATAGTGCAGCTTGACTTCAGGCAGTTTTTCGCCGGACTTAAACTGAAAGTCCTTGACCACATAAGCGCCGGATTGCGGCGCGGGATAATCTGTGCCAAAGGCGGCAACGCACATCATGAAAAAGATTACGGTCACACTAAACCGGCAAAATTTCATCGGGAAAGACTCCTGGCGGAACGGAGAAGCTTAAATTCTGGCGATGGCTGTGTAAAGCTGGCCAATCGTAACAAAGGGTTAGAGCCACCTGGTCATCAGGTTGCGTTCGTCTTGTTTGAATCCTGCCGTGCGGTAGAGAGATTGAGCGGGCTGGTTTTCCCGTCCAACTTCAAGGCGAAGCGCCTTGATGCCGGCCTTCTTGCATAGTTCCTCGGCGAACGCCACAACAGCTTTGCCCAGCTTCTGCCGCCGGAACGGCCCGTGCAGATACAGTTCATCCAACAGGGCAAAGCGGCCGTGAAATTCCAGGCTATAGCAGAACGTCAGCGCGAAATAGCCCGCCAGGTCACTGCCGCGAAAGATGAGATAGAGCTGCCCCAGATTCGGATGGTCGAGCAGGCCCTTGATCGCGCGCGTGGCGGCGGAAATTTCAAATGCCATTTCCTGCTGCGCGTAAAACTCCCGCATCATTTCCAGCAGCGTGGGGACCTCCTGTTCTGAGAGTAGCTGGAAGAGCGCGTTCATCCGGCTGATTCTAAACCAAACGCATGTTGCATAAGACAGAGTGCGTCTATAATGGCCATCCACTTCTCAAGTTCACTGGAGACATCAATGCTTGACCGCAGGGCATTTCTTGCAGTTTGTTCCCGAGTTGGATTGACAACCACGCTATTGCCGGGAGTGCTTTGGGCCATGGCCGGCGAAAAAGGCAAAGTCACGCGCGAAATGATTGACAGCGCCGCCGCCATTGCCGACGTCCACATAGCCGAGGAATACAAGGACATGATGCTGGAAGGGCTTAACGGCTACGCCGAGGGCTTTGACGCCATCTATGCGCTGCACATCAAGAATGAAGTTGCCCCAGCGGTGATTTTTGATCCAGTCCTTCCGGGCATGAAGTTTGAGGCGCAACGGCGTCCCATGAAAATTTCCGCCGCGCCAAATGCCGCTGTCGCTGCGCCCAAAAACCTTGAGGACGCGGCATTTTATTCCGTGCGGCATCTGGCCGAGCTGGTGCGCGCGAAAAAGGTTTCGTCAGTCGATCTGACTGGAATGTACCTGGAGCGGCTCAAACGTTATGACCCGCAGTTGAAGTTCGTGATTACGCTCACGGCTGATCGCGCCATGGGCCAGGCCAAAGAAGCGGACCGGGAAATTTTGGCAGGGAAGTATCGCGGCCCGTTGCACGGCCTGCCGTGGGGCGCCAAGGACCTGCTGGCGGTAAAGGGATATCGCACCACATGGGGCGCGGGCGGATTTGAAGACCAGAAATTCGATGAAGACGCCACCGTTGTAAAGCGCCTGGACGCAGCCGGGGCGGTGCTGGTGGCCAAACTCACGCTCGGTGCGCTGGCCCAGGGCGACAAGTGGTTTGGCGGCATGACGCGCAATCCCTGGAATACCAAACAGGGATCAAGCGGTTCGTCCGCGGGATCAGCTTCAGCCACGGCCGCGGGCTGCGTGGCCTTTGCCATTGGATCGGAGACACTGGGATCCATTTCCTCGCCGTCCACGCGTTGCGGGACCACCGGATTGCGTCCCACGTTTGGCTTTGTGCCCCGCACCGGCGCCATGGCGCTCTCCTGGACCATGGATAAACTTGGCCCCATCTGCCGCGCCGTGGAAGATACGGCGATTGTACTGAGCGCGATCCACGGGCCTGACGGGCATGACCGTACGGTGCGCGACGTAGCGTTCAACTGGGACGCCAGCTTTGACTGGCGGAAGTTGCGCGTGGGCTACCTGAAAGCTGATTTTGATCTCACTTCACCGCCTCAGCCAGAAGCGCCGAAAGAAGAGAAAGATCTGACCGCGGAAGAAAAGAAAAAGCAGGAAGAAGAGGCCGCTAATCGCGCCATGGGCCAGGCCCGCCGTGAATATGACCGCAAATTCGATGAAGCTGCCCTGGCCAAGTTGCGCGCCATGGGGGTGAATCTGGTCCCGGTGGAGTTTCCCAAATATCCCTACGGCGCAATGCGCAGCATTCTGCTGGCGGAAGCCGCAGCCGCTTTTGACGATTTGACGCGCAGCGGACGGGACAAGCTGTTGACCCAGCAGACCCGCGATGACTGGCCCAATACGTTTCGCAGCGCACGCTTTATCCCTGCGGTGGAATATATACAGGCCAATCGCGCGCGCATGACCGCTATGGAGATGGCGGCCAAAGTTTTCGAGCAGGTGGATGTAATTGTCGCGCCCACGTTCAGCACGCAATTGCTCATTACAAATCTTACCGGGCATCCGGCGCTCATCCTGCCCAACGGGCTGCGCGGTGACGATGCTCCTAAAGCGCGAGTGCGCGATAACGGTGAAGTTGAAGGCGGCGGTCCGGGAACACCGCTGAGTCTTACATTCCTGGGGCAACTTTACGGCGAAGCAAAGATGCTGGCCCTGGCCAAAGCCTATCAGGACGCGACGGATTTCCATCGCGCACATCCGCATCTGGATGGCGAGGAGAAAACATAGCAGCGAAGAAATGCGCGGGCATCGCGCCGTGCAAATATTTCTCTGCTCTGCCTATTGCTGCCATAGAAACAAAATGTTCGTCATGCGATACAATTCACACCTGTGAATGGCGCAGGGTGCAGTGTGGATG
>DATBCN010000455.1:0-1513 GCA_036270475.1 Candidatus Angelobacter sp.
GCCTGCACTCCAATGGGCAGCGTAATGTTGCCGCTGCTCACATGCCCGGACTTGAGACCATAAACAATGGGCACGTTGTACGGCGCCAGCACCCGCAGGATGACCTGTTGCAGCGTGTAGGCCTCTCCTTTGGGCGGCAGGCAATCCAGCATCTCGCCAAAGATAAATCCGCGCACGCCTTCCAGCTTGCCGGCCAGCCGCAACTGCATCAGCATGCGGTCAATGCGGAACGGCTTCTCGGCTATGTCTTCAATCAACAGAATTGTTCCTTCGGTCTGGACCTCGAAGGGCGTCCCCAGCGAAGCCACCAGCATGGATAGGCATCCGCCGTAGAGTTGCCCGCGGACCTTTCCCGCGCGCAGCACCTCAACTCCGGCGGTAGATATGCTCCAATTTGCTGCGCCGTGCAGCGCGTTGATCCAACTGGGCAGGTCCAGCGTTCCGTCGGCAATGTCTTTGGCCGCCATCGGACCATGGAACGTAACCAGCCCAGTGCGATCGGTAATGGCCGTAAGCAATGACGTAACGTCACTGCAGCCGACCAGCGCCTTGGGCCGCTCCGCGATCAAATCGAAATCGAGTTTTTCCAGCAGATAGTTGGCGCCATAGCCGCCGCGCACGCAAACCAGCGCGGCAATATCGTCACGCTGCCAGTAATTCTGCAGCTCTTTGGCGCGCCGCGCCACCGTCCCCGCAAAATAGATATCGCGTTCAAAAATATCCTGCTCATAAACCGGCTTGTAACCCATCTGGCGCAGCCGGTCACAGCCTTTGAGAAACCCCTCACGGCTAAAGCTGCTGGCCGGGGCGATCAGGCCGACCTTGTCGCCCTGGCGCAATGCCGGAGGCCGGATTATCGTGGCATCAGCCAAAGAATTCTCCCCGGCAAACGAGCTGTGCCGATCCGCGCAAAAATACGCTGCCGCCTGTCCAGCGCACTATCTGTGTGCCGCCCGGCGCATGGACTTTTACCGGTGAACTCACGCGACCAGCGGTGATTGCAGCCACCGCCGACGCACAAGATCCCGTGCCTGAAGACTGCGTTTCACCCACGCCACGCTCATAGAAGCGCACCTCAATGTCGTTTGGTCCGGCCGCGCGGACAAACTCCACGTTCACGCCCTGTTTGAAATCCTTATGGCGGCCAATCTCCGCGCCTTGGCTCTGCCAGTCTGCCGGAAATTCGTCCACAAAAACAACATAATGCGGATTGCCCATGGAAACCGGGGTTCCTTGCACCTGCCCGAAGGCAAACTGCAGCGAGAAATCTTTGTCGACCCGCGGCTTACCCATCTCCATCTCAAACTCAAAGCTGTGCTCTGCGCGCGCCGTGAGTTCGCAATGCTTCACGCCTGCTCCGGTGCGGATGGCAATTTTGCCTGCGTGTCCCAGGCTTACCATATACGCTGCCACACAGCGCGTGCCATTACCGGAAATTTCCGCTTCGCTGCCGTCCGCGTTGATCAGGCGCGCATGAATGCCGGCGTCTTGCGCGGGAAAAAGCCACTCCACG
>DATBCN010000456.1:0-1866 GCA_036270475.1 Candidatus Angelobacter sp.
TGTTCACCCCCTAGATTCATCTGGTTTTAGCCGATTGCCGCCGGTCAGGAACCGTCATATAATCCGTATCCTCTGGCAGTTTCTCTAGTATCAGGTTGGGCTAAAAGGTGTTGGGCCTTCAGTGAGGTGGCGCAAGCCGCCGAAAACTGATATTTAGAGTGTAACCCGATGAAAAAGCACCTATTTACCATCCTGATCGGCGCCACGTCGATGGTAGCTGGCAGCCCAGTCCGTGCGCAGAGCATCATAGCCACTCACGATGCCTACGGCCATACTGTCTGGGTCGCCAGTGACGAGGCCAAGCCTCAACCGAAACCGCAAAACCAACCGCCAGCCGCAACTGAAAATGCAGCGCCCTCTGTTTCCACCGCGGAAACAACTTCGCGCTACAGCGGACTGGTTTACTGGAGCAACAAAGAACACCGCTGGAAAGCAGTTCCCTTGGCGACCTCTGACACCATGAAAGCCGCGCGGCGCGCTGCCCAGGAAGTGAATGACATGGTGGGGCCGGTCAGCAAAAGTGAGGGCCGGGCATTGCTGCTCTCGCGTCCGGTGAACCTGAAGTCAGACAACCTGACCGAGATTCGTCCCGTGGATTCAGGGGCGGTGGACAAAGCGATTGAAGGCGCGGCGCAACGCCATGGCGTGGACCCCAACCTGGTCCGCGCGGTGGTAAAGGTGGAGTCAAACTTCAATCCGCATGCGGTTTCACGCAAGGGCGCAATGGGACTGATGCAGCTCATGCCATATACCGCGAAGTCGCTGAACGTGGAGAACGCTTTTGATCCGCATCAAAACATTGACGCCGGCGTCCGCCACCTGAAGAGCCTGCTGGAAAACTATAATGGAAACGTGGAACTCTCACTGGCGGCCTATAACGCCGGCAGCGGCGCGGTAAGACGAAACGGCGGCATTCCGCCCTTCCGGGAAACGCGCGACTACGTGAAGAAGATTACTGATCTTTATCATGGCGCCGCCCTGCGGCCACGGCTGATTGAGACGCGTGACGCGGACGGACACCGCATGTTTTCCAACAACGACTAGCGCGGTTTCGGGTTTATTCTGTAAGGTGCTTTGAAAATTGTGGTAATGACCATCGGACCCAGGAAATACTCGCGGAACTCCCTCACGCGAACAGCGGCGGCCTGCGCACTGGCCTGCCTGCTATTGGCGCCCGTAACCACCCATGCGCGCACCGTGGCCCAGAAGAAACAAGCCGCCCGGGCGCAATTTGAAAGCGCAGAACGCCTGCGCGATGGGCTGGAGAGCAAGGCGGAAGCGCAACGCACCCGCGCCGACTACCAGAAAGTGATCGACGCCTACCGCAAGGTCTATTACACCGCGCCAACCTCCGCCAAGGCAGATGCCAGCGTGCTGGCCGTGGCCGACTTGCTGGGTGACCAGGGCCGCATACTGAAAGATCCCAAGAGCTTTAAGGACGCCATTGGCCAGTTGGTTTTTCTGCGCCGCGAATATCCCGGCAGCAAGCACCGTGCCGAGGCGCTGTTCACCATCGGGGAAATCTACCGCGATGATCTGGACGACGGCAAACAAGCCAAGGCCACGTTCGAGGATTTTCTAAAGCACTATCCGGCAAATTCTCATGCGCAGGAAGCGCGCAGGGCCATCGCGGAGATTGATAATCCATCTGCCGCCAGAAGTCCTTTTAAGGTCAAGGCAACCAAACCAAACCGGCCAGGCCGCCCAAAAACACTGCGCGCGGCGGAAGATGCGCCAGGTGTTACAACTGAAAGAGTTACAACAGACAGAGTCGCGACAGACAGGCTTGCGGCGGATAGGGCTGCCGCGGACAAAACTCCAGCCGAAGACGCCATGGCCGCTGTGCAGCCGCAGCAACAGGACGTG
>DATBCN010000457.1:0-5014 GCA_036270475.1 Candidatus Angelobacter sp.
AGAGTGACATCGTCATTGTTGCCCTGATTGGGCAACCATGCTTTGAGTTCTGCAACGGTGCAAAGGTCATCAGGGGCAGCAGCCATGTGGTTTTCCTCCAAGAGTTAAATTGCGACGGGGCTCTCCTGCTATTTTTTGTGGCGCTCCGCTAACGTTGCGCGCCGGCCTACGGCGTGCGGAGTGGTGTGTAACGGGTACTTAACCGCAGGCATAAATGTGTAAAGGTGCCTGCTCCACCCTTAGTCCCTGCGCAACAATGTGCATTGGATCGGAGGCCGGGATAGTGTCTGTAAGAAGCGGTGTTAATGAATGAGGAAAAGGCAGCCGAGCCGAGAGTCTCAGACTGCCTTCTCTGTTGCCCCCCTCGCCAGTCTGTTGTCAGGCGAAGGGGCATCAGCAGCGGCCGCGGCAGGCAAGCTGCTGATGAAAACCGTTATCCGTTGGCAACGTTCGCGATGACGCCTAGAGAAAACGGAGCGCGGCAGACGAGGACTTCATCGGCATAGACGCCATAGACATACTGGCGCGACACCACGGGCCACTCGATCTGGTAATAGTCGCGGCGGCAGCGGACGAAGGTGACGTTGTCCACGCCGGAAAGCGGATACGGGATCTCAGAACTGTTGAAGAAGATGGTGCCCGGCGCCAGGTTGGGATGGATGCGAATATCCAGGAACTGTTGCGTGAACTTGTTCCAATATTTTGCAATACTGGCGCCACCCAACAGAGCCGGCTTGTCGTCGTCTGATCCCGTGCCGCCCGGCAGAGTGAAACGGAACAGAGGCACGCCGCCGGAAGCAACGATCTTTTTGTTGATGTTGCGCGCTTCCTGCGAGTTGACCCAGATTTCCGTGGGGCTGAGACGCTTGTTGTCCCAGAACCACTGCAGGGCCGTATCAATTTCCAGGATGCCATTGGCCTGGTCAGCCGTGAGAGTGTTGCCGTCGAGCGAGGTAAAGTAACCCGCGTTCGATTTCAAGGCCTGAGTGAGGAAGCCGTCAAATACCAGCGAGTTCGCGGAACCATCGAGGTTGGAGTTGGCGGCGTTGGCCAACTGTGTGCCTGCAACCGGAGCGCTGATGGTGACTTTGTTCACGGTGGTAATCGTGTTCAAAGTCGCGGCGCCGGCGTTGGCGCCGATATACCATGCATATCCGGCAGCGCCTTTTACGGCTGGGACCGTGGCCACAACGGTCTGCTGGCCAGATGTGGTGACAGCAACACCGGACGCCGCGCTGATGGCGCTGGCGCCTGCACCGTACTGAGTGGAAGTGCCATCGATATTGACGCGCGTGACCTGACCGTAAGGCACGCCTGCCGCTGAAACGGTAGCGTTGGCCAATGCCCGTGCAGTAAGAGCGGCAACAAAAACGACCAGACTCAATCCCGAACCGAGCGTGCCGCCGTTGGCCAGAGCAACGGTGGGCGCGGTGGGAGTGCCAAGGGGCATGGATGCATTGCCATTGAGGATGATGTTTTCTTCACCAACCATGACGGCGCGCAGCAATGCCTGAACTAGCGTGGCTTTGTTGTCAAACTCCTTGCCGCCGGCCCAGACAGCTTCCCAGTCGACGGAGCCTTCCAGTCCGAGGCCCGCGTAAGAGGCAACATAGTCCTGTTCCGTGACGCTCATTTCCGCCGAACGCCGTCCTGGCGCCACACCCAGCTCGAAGTTTTGCGTGTTGACGCCGGTAATGGCTTTCCAGCGCGTGGCCAGATCGCCACGGTCACTGACCTGGCGAGGCAGGCGGTTGCGCAGCGGAGTGATGACCGGAAAAAGCTGAAGCGCCGGTCCGCGAAGGTCAAACGCGTTAAGGTTGCCAGCCACGCCGCTGATCAGCGACTGGCCGATGGTGGTTTTATTCAATGCGGACAGGTCCGCCTTATTGAGCAGATCAAACGTCTGCTGACTCAGATCGCCAAACATTGTGTGGTTCCTTTTCTCCGCCCGGAGATTTGCGGTTTTGAGATGAATTTGTTAGCGCAACGGCCAAAGCCGCAGGCATGAATGCCAGCTCCGTGTGAGAAACGACACGGAGAGGAACATGGTCATAAGAAAGCGCGTTAACGCAGGTAGACTGAGGCCGGTTGCGGCTTCTGCAAGGTGTGCTTAAGCAATTCATGAACGCTGGGGTCAGCGGATGACTTGGCCAGTGCGGGCCGGGCATCGTCTTCCTTGGTTACGGTATGCGCAGGCAAACCAGTGCGCGCTACACGGCCCGAGGATTCCCGCGGCGCGATAAATTTTTCCATGAGTGAAAGGAGATTGTTCAGCGAACGCTGGATCTCCTGGTTATTGCTCTCCATTTCGCTACGCAAGCCAGCCACTTCCTGCTCCACCTGGGCCAGCTTGGCGAGCGCAGATGCGGAATTGGCGTGGGCCTTTTCCAGTTGCGCTTTGTCATTTGCTTCCAGCATTGTGTTTTGCTCTCCTGTCTTTATTCCGGAACGTGGACCCTCCGGAAGCTTTTTTAGTTGCGCCGCGGCGGCCATGGCGGCAGCGCCGGTATCGTCTTTGTCGAGCAGCGCGTCGAGATGATCGGCGGCCTCTTGATGGGTTTGCGCCATCTTGTCCATGCAAGTTTTCATTGCGTCAAGATGCGCCAGCGTGTCTTTTGAATGACGCGCGCCAATTTTGGCGGCAGAGCGGGCGGCGACATTGAATTTGCGGACCTCGCAGGTGCCGTCTGATTTGACGGCGGTGAAGTACGCGCCGGGAACGCAGGGGTTGTCGACGACGCTGATTTCGACCGGGCTGGCGGTGAAGCGGACATATTCACCGTCTTTCCAGGACTTCACATACGCCCCGCCGATGCTGAAGCCGGTATAGACGCCAAGCATGCATTTTTGCCAGGCGACACTGTCGACGATGCGGGCACCGACGCGGATTTGTTTGAGGCTGTCGTCAAAATCGATGGCGACAAGTTTGCCCACGGCACTGGGCTCATGCATTTCACGCACGTTGCCCAGGCTCTTGCCTTCGGTGGCCTTGGCGATTTCATCACTCCAGTTTTTGAAATAGGGCTTGGAGGATTCGTAGTCGAAGATTTCGCCTTCTTTGTCGACGATCTCTGCGGTGGCGACGCCCCAGACTTCATGCTTTGATTCGTCGATCTTGGCGATCTGGGCAAAGAGATTTAGAGATTTCATTTTTGGCTCCAAATAAGAAAGGCGGCCGGTGGGCCGCCTGGGTGAAAAGCGATCTCTAGTTCTACCGCGGGTCAGTTCTACTGCGGGTCATTGCTATCAAGCGGGAAAATCCCCCGGGTGGTGATGACCGCGTTGGCGGCGCCGATGGGACGCTTGCCAAGTTCCTGACGGACTTCGTCGATGGAGAGGACGCCGGCGCGGACATAGATGTCATCGATCTTTGCCTGATCGAGGGCGTTCAAGGTGCGGTCCTGCTCCCAGACAAACTCGATATCGGAATAGCCAAAATGGCGGTTTACGACGAGGTTGATGGTGTCAGCCAGGTAACCGAGGATGGGCACAAGGCCTTCCGCGGCGGCCTGCTCCACACTGGTCTCAGCGGTAGCGCGATTCATGACGCTGACAAATTGCTGCGGCGACAGACCGAAGGCGTAACAGACGATGCGGGTGATCCATTCATCGAGCGCGTCCTTGAGATTGGGGTCGCGGGTGAACTGGAGATTGCCGCATTCGGGAACAAAAGTGATACGGCGGCGGCGGGCGGAGTTGCCGGCCAAGGCGCTGTCAAACCACTCCTGGAATTCGCTGATCTGATCGGCTGACCATTCCTTTGGGACCTGCGCGACGGCTTCCGGGACATTGCCTTCAGTGTAATAGTTCAGAAGATGAAGCTGGCGGCGCAGGCCGATGTTGATGGTGAGAATGATCTGCTCGACCGGCGAGAAGCCGAAAAATTTGTGCGCGCGGACGTTGCGCGGACGATAGATGAGCTGGTCCGCGGTGAAATCGACGGCGGGAAGGCCCTTGAGTATCTGCTGGTAGGCGACGGCCGGCGAAGCCGGAGTGCGTCCCATGGCGTCAATTTTGCGGGCGATGGTGGCGCCGTCTATCACTTCCAGAGCATACAAAGATTTACCGGGAGACCAGAGTTCGCCTTCCTGAGAAACAATGGGCACAAGGACGGGCGCGTCAAGGACGAGCAGGTCTTCCAGCAGAAGACGTATCCACTGCTGCCATGTATGCTCGCGGTCAGGGTAAGAAAAGAAATCGGTCAACTGGGTGAGACGCGGATCTTTTTGTTCATTGTCTTCTCCGGCCAAGGCGTTATTGCCGCTGTTCATTGCATGGCTGGGCAAGCCCGGCTGATTTTTAGCGCGAAAGGCCCAAGGCATCCGGCTGACCTGGTCTTTGCGCGTCTCAATGCAGAGACGCACGAGATCAAAAGAGTCAGCCAGGGAACGCATTTGATCGAACGAAATGGGTTCGAGGTTGCGGGGTTGAATATTGATGTTGTAGCCGACAGGATAGTCGAGCGTGCGCGGCGCGGTGCCAGCCGGAGCACTGGGAGACATAGGCAGGTCCGGGCCAAACCAGACGTCAAGGGTGTTGCGCAGCTTGCGTCCGACGCGAGCGACGAAGCTTGTTTCTGTCAGCCCAGGTTGCAGCGAAGTGAGTTTTCCGCCATTGAGTGTGTCCGGCATATTTAAGCAATCCCCACTTTCACGCCTATGATGGCGGAAGTTGTCCATTTCATTGTGTCGCTTCGCTCCAAACCGCTTTTGCGGCGTTGATCCCAAAGGCATGCATTTCTGCCTTAAGGCTGGCGGCTCGGCGATCCAGGCCTCGCCGCTTTGACATTAAATTATGTCGCTTCGCTCCAAACCGCTTCTGCAGTTTTGAGAAATGAGTGTGTATCAGTAACCAACAATGACGCGGTCAGTGCAGGCGCCGGCAACGGCGGTATCGTTTTTCTCAAAGAACGAGACCGCCAGTTGCGGAAGGCGCACGGGAGCAGCGAGCGTGCCGCTGGTGACGGTGGGAGCAAGCTCAGTAGCGAGGTACGCCTGCTGCGCGCCGGACGCCA
>DATBCN010000458.1:0-2491 GCA_036270475.1 Candidatus Angelobacter sp.
AACAAGCGCAAAGGAGAAAAAGCCATTCCGCCGCCCCCATCGGAGGAGCCGGAAAAATAACTTTGGGAGCGGCAGGCGGTTCACGCAACAGAGCGACAGAAAGAAAGCGCCTTCTGGCGTGAGCCAGAAGGCGCGAGACGAGTTACGCAAAACAATCATCAATGCACGGTGAACGTCACCACGCTCTGGAAAAGCTTGCCCGCAGTGTTCCAGGCGTTCACGGTCAAAGTATGGTTTCCAACAGCTTCTGTGGCTGAGCCGGTAATGGTTCCGCTGGTGGACGCTGCGACTTGGTTACCGTCTATATAAGCTTTCATGGCGGAGATCCTGGCTGTCCCGCCGTTGGCCGCCGCCGAAACAGCGACGGGCGAAGATACGGTTGACCCTGCCGCAGGCTGGCAGATATGAACACCCGCGGTTGTGGGTACGCCGCATGGCGCTGTGGCTGGAACCGTGAAGTTCACAATCGTTTGATAGACCGTGCCATTGGTGTCCCAGGCATTTGCCGCCAGTTGATAATTGCCCGGAGGCTCAACAATTGTAAAGTTCAGCGTATTGGTTTCTGAGCTTGCTACCTGGGTGCCATTGAAGTAGGCCTTGATCGCCGCAATTGGAAATGGAGATCCATTGGCTGAGATTGAGGCTGGTACCGGAGAATTTACTGACGATCCAGGGGTTGGCGAGCAAACGTGAACGCTTGGGTTTGCGAAGAATGAGCAATCACTGGCGGACGTGGTATTGCGGAAAACAAAGAGATTGCCGTCGACACCGCCCGCCGCTGCGATGTCCGGTTTGTTGTCACCATTGAAATCGGCCACCACCGCAGCGGGGGCCGTTCCGTCGCCGTCTCCGGCCAGATAGATCGGCCCATTCCACGCGCCTTTACTCTGCTGCGTGAAGACGGCAAATGCGCTGACTGTTGACGGTTTGTTTGAATAGAAAAGGGGCAAAACCACGCTGTGCAGGCCGGTGCCTTGCAGATCGCCTTCGGCAGCTTTCTGGCCCACCCCTATATAGAGGGGATCCACATTCAGCTTGGTCATGGTAAAACTTCCACCGCCATTGTTCGCCAGCAGGATTACTCCCGACTCAGCTGGGCTGAGAGTTTTAAATGGGACCATGAGGTCGGGACGGCCAGTAGCGTTGAAGCCGACAGTGTTGGCCCCGAAGAACGTGGCTGCCATGGAGAAGATGGTGACCGGCGCGCTATAGGTTCCATCGGGCTGCGCAAAAAAGATCACAACTGAGTTTCCGTTCATGATCGCTGCAATATCGTCCAGGCCGCTGTTGGTTCCTCGATAGTTGGCCGTCGAAACTCCGGTAATCTGTGAACCGGCAGGGCCTGAGATGGTGCGTTCAGAAAATGTCCCCAAGTGATCATTGGCCAGCAGGGTCATGGTTGACTGTCCATAAGAAACAATCAAGCTCGGGAGTGAGTTGCCACTGGCCGCCCTGAGAAAGCCGATCGAATCCGGACAAGCGGGCAGCGGATAATCCACATGTGGTTTGAAAGTTTTATCGCCATTATTAAAAAGGATGGAAACGCTGGATGACACCGGTGGCTGCGGAGAATTGGGCGAGTTGCCGCAGTTGGCCGTGGCGATATCCGGTGAGCCGTCCCCGTCGAAATCGGCGGAGACCACTGCATTTGTGGCGTTGCCGCCAGTCAAATACGTGGCCGATGGGGACGCGGGAAAATTGCCATTCCCGTCATTCAGGAAGACACTCACCATGTTGCTGGCGGCCTGTGTTGTGATCAAGTCAGGCTTTCCCACCTGAGACAACTTCACTTGAAAAATGTCATTTGGGGTGTTCGGGCTGTTGTGGACCGACGGCTGAAATGACACCTGGGCAAAAGCGGGCGTCGCAAGTGCCAGCGCAGTGGCGATCAATACCAGCGCGGCGCAAAACAAACTAAAGCTATAAAACAAGACATTACGACGGGAAGCGGAACGCATGTGAACCTCAGAACCAGGGGGAACCAGTCTTGCTTGAGGGACTAACGAGGAGCCTTGTTGCTGGATAAGAACCGGCAACCCACGTGCGGGTTGCTGCGGAAATCAAACAATCGCGCCTTAACACTTTCCATTGTTCCCACAAGGGAAAGAGCGGGTAACATCTGTAAGTTAAGCCACTTCAGTCTTGACTGTTCCGCCTTCAGATCACTACGCCATCCATGCGGAAGATGCGCTTCTTTGGCTTGAATTCAGGGATAGGTTTAGGCTCCAGCAGGGGCGCGCCTTCACGCCAGAAATTTTTGAATTCACCCTTGTCTCCGGTGCGATAGAAGTGCAGCAGGTAAGCCTGATCAGCGGCGGTGTAGTTGGCGAACCACTGGTCTATATCGGTTATGCCAATCGTGTGCAGCAAGCTCAGGCCATAGCGAGCGGCCTCGCTTTCATAGGCCAGCACTTCAGGGAAGAGCTTCTCATCCACCGGAGGCTTGTATTGGCGTCCCAGGTCAAACGCGCTTTCGTTCACGTTCCACTGC
>DATBCN010000459.1:0-3387 GCA_036270475.1 Candidatus Angelobacter sp.
GCAGGCTGGCGAGCGCGTGTGCGCGCCGCAATATGCCTGACAAGCGACAAAGACTTGACGAGCGGATGAAACGCGAAAGAGCGCTCTACCGCGATGCAGCACGAGGGCAGTGCAGCTTGAGCTGCAGAGCCATAAGAAAAAAGGGTGAGCTAGGGGCGCGCGCCGGGTTAGCGCGAGCAAAGCGCGAGAGGCGAAGCAGCGAAGCTGCGGAGCCCTAGGAGAAAAGATGCCGACATTCAATCAGTTGGTCCGCAAAGGCAGAACGGCGCCGAATTACAAGACGGCCAGTCCGGCCCTGCAATCTTCGCCGCAGCGCCGCGGTGTTTGTACCCGCGTTTATACGCAAACGCCCAAAAAGCCGAATTCAGCGCTGCGCAAGGTCGCCCGCGTCCGCTTGACGAATGGCATTGAAGTTACAACGTATATTCCCGGCGTCGGCCACAATCTGCAGGAGCACTCGATTGTGCTCATTCGCGGAGGCCGCGTGAAGGACCTTCCCGGCGTACGTTATCACGTAGTGCGCGGCACGTTGGATGCAACCGGCGTGGCCAACCGGAAACAGGGGCGGTCGAAGTATGGAGCCAAAAGGCCCAAGTAAGCAATTGCCAAAATTGGTAATTGCCAAAGAATCCAAATTGAAAAGCTGCTGTGCGGGCGGTTTGGATTGAAGTGAGGCCTGATCGCAAGGAGAAAATGATTTCCGGCGATTTTGGCAATCATGGCAATTCTGGCAATCGGACGAGAAAGAAAAAGATTTAAGAGGAATTCAACAAGATGCCACGTAAAGGACATGTTCCAAAGCGCGATCCAATCGCGGACCCGATTTACAGCTCAACGCTGGTGACCAAGTTTGTGAACACCATGATGTGGGGCGGCAAGAAGTCCACCGCACAGGGAATTTTCTACAAGTGCATGGACAACTTGCAGGCCAAGGGCGGCGACGAGGCCCTGAAGTTGTTTAAGAAGGCCGTGGAGAACGCCAAGCCGATGCTGGAAGTGAAGACCCGCCGCGTGGGCGGAGCCAACTACCAGGTGCCGGTAGAGGTAAATCCTGACCGGCGCACCTCGCTGGCCATCCGCTGGATCGTCAGCTATGCGCGTGAACGCGGCGAAAAGGGCATGGTGGACAAGCTCACCAATGAATTGCTGGATGCCGCCAACGGTCGTGGCGCGGCAATCAAGAAGAAGGAAGACGTCCACAGGATGGCGGAAGCCAATAAGGCGTTCGCCCACTATAGGTGGTAAGGAAATTTCAAATTTGAAATTTTAAATTTCAAATTTCAAGGATTTAGGGAACACACAGTGCCCAGACAGGTCCCATTAGAACGCTGCCGCAACATCGGAATCATGGCCCACATTGATGCCGGCAAGACCACTACGACTGAACGTGTGCTGTTCTACACGGGCATTACGCACCGCATTGGCGAAGTGCATGAAGGCACCGCCACCATGGATTGGATGGAGCAGGAGCAGGAGCGCGGCATTACGATTACCTCCGCCGCCACCACCTGCTTCTGGCGCGATGTCCGCATCAACATTATCGATACACCCGGCCACGTGGACTTTACCGCCGAAGTGGAGCGCTCACTCCGCGTTCTTGACGGCGCATGCGCCGTGTTTGATGCCGTGCATGGAGTGGAACCACAGTCGGAAACGGTATGGCGCCAGGCCGATAAATACGGCGTTCCCCGGATTTGCTTTATTAACAAAATGGACAAGATGGGCGCTGATTTTGAGCACGCCGTCGATACCATCCGCAAACGCTTGAATGCCCGCCCCGTAGCCATTCAAATTCCCATTGGACAAGAAGCAGCTTTTAAAGGCGTCGTCGACCTGGTGGACATGAAGGCCATTTACTGGCGCGATGAAACCATGGGCGCAAAGTATGAAGTGGAAGAGATCCCCGCCGAACTGAAGAAAAAAGCAGAGGCATTCCACGCGCAGCTGGTTGAGTCAGTCGCGGAAAATGACGATGAGATGCTGCATAAATTCCTGGAAGGCGAGACCATCAGCGCGGAAGAGCTGCGCGCCTCGCTGCGCAAGAGCGTGATTGCGCTTAAATTGTTCCCGGTATTGTGCGGCACGGCGTTTAAGAACAAAGGCGTGCAGACGCTGCTGGATGCGGTGGTGGATTATCTGCCTTCGCCGCTGGATATTCCTCCCACGCAGGGCACTGACCCGGACCATCACGAAAAGAAGCTGGAACGCAAACCGGCGGACAGCGAGCCGTTCTCGGGGCTGGCTTTTAAGATCATGGCGGATTCGTTTGTCGGCCAGTTGGTCTTCGTTCGCGTGTATTCCGGCCATCTGAAGACCGGCGACGGCGTGTTGAACACCACGCGCGGCAAGTCTGAGCGCATTGGCCGCCTGCTGAAGATGCATGCCAACAAACGCGAAGAGATCAGCGAAATTTACGCCGGCGATATCTGCGCCTGCGTGGGCCTGAAGAACGTCACCACCGGCGACACCATCTGCTCGGAAAAAGCGCCGATCCTGCTGGAGTCGATCACGTTTGCCGCGCCGGTAATTTCCGTCGCTGTCGAGCCCAAGACCAAGAGCGACCAGGAAAAGATGGGCGTCGCGCTGGGACGGCTAGCGCAGGAAGATCCCACATTCAAGGTCGCAACCGACCCTGATTCCGGACAGACGATTATCAGCGGCATGGGCGAGCTGCACCTGGAAATCATTATTGACCGCATGATGCGCGAATACAAAGTGGAAGCCAACGTGGGCAAACCGCAGGTGGCATACCGCGAAACCATTCGCAAAGAAGCCCAAGCCGAAGGCAAGTACATTCGCCAGACCGGCGGCTCCGGCCACTATGGACACGTCAAGCTGCGCATTGGCCCCAATGAGATGGGCAAGGGCTTTGAGTTCATCAATGAGATCAAGAGCGGATCGGTGCCACGCGAATTCTTTAAGCCGATTGAGCAAGGCGTGAAGCAGGCCATGGAAGGCGGCGTCCTGGCTGGTTACGAGCTTGTCGATATCAAGGTCACGCTGTATGACGGCAGCTATCACGAAGTAGATTCCGACGAAATGGCATTCAAGATCGCGGCTTCCATGGGCTTTAAAGAGGCTGCGCGCAAGGCCTCGCCGGTGCTGCTGGAGCCCATCATGTCCGTGGAAGTGGTGGTTCCGGAAGAGTTCATGGGCGTAATTATCGGCGACCTCAACTCCCGCCGTGGACGCATTGAAGGCATTGAGCACCGCGCTGGATCGCAGGTAATCAAGTCGCTGGTGCCGCTGGCTGAGATGTTCGGCTACGCGACCAATATGCGCTCGAACACGCAGGGCCGGGCAACGTTTTCCATGCACTTTGCGCACTATGACGAAGCGCCGCGCGCGGTGACGGAAGAGATTGTCGCCAAGGTGCAGGGCAAGCCG
>DATBCN010000460.1:0-4859 GCA_036270475.1 Candidatus Angelobacter sp.
TTAATGTCATCGCAAAATTCCGGGGGCGTCGCCCTGTATCGCATGACCGGCAGAAACGGCGACACGCTGCTGACAACCGATCCGAACGAGCGGGGCCGCATGCAAGGTGGCGGTTATCGTGAAAATGGCATTGTGGGCTACATATTCAGCTCTGAGCAGTCCGGCACACAGCCTTTGCGCCGGCTGGTGAACCGGGACGGCAGCGCCCATTTCTTTACCACTTCAGGCCGGGAAGTTGAGGAGTTCCAGCGGCAGGGATGGAGAGAAGAAGGCGTGGTCGGCTACATCTGGACGCAGCAGTAAATTTCGCGCAGAGTCACAAAACAAAAGGCCGCCGGCGTTTTTTCTGGTGGCCTTTTTTATTTTTGCTGAAGGGGCTTTTCGGGCCGCCGGAAGACTTACCGTTCCTTTAGAAATTCCTGTGTCACTTCCGGCAGCTTTTCCCGGATCTGGCTGGGCAGGCGGTCATGGATGCGCCGGGCCTGTATGCGCGCGACATCGGCTACCACTACCGGAGCAGGCGTGGCCACGGCAACAATCAACCAAACTACACTAAAGAAAAGGAAGCCGGCCAGCGCGATCAGTTCCAGGACAAGGGCGTGCTTGGGCGAGAAATGCCGTACCGCGCCAAACGCCACCAGAAACATGATGGCAGAAACGCTGGCGATAATCATCAGCCCAATGTCGATGGTGCGGTGCAGCACCTGGCGTGACCGGCAGTGGGCGCACTCCGCCAAATGCGCTTCATAGTCGCCTCGCATCTCGGCCGCAAGGCCGGAAATGTCATATCTCCAGCCGGCCAAAATGTCGCCCGCGACCCGATCAGTGCAAAGATTGCTCATCGACTTGCCCAGATACTGCTCAAAAAAAGGCTTTCTTGCCTCAAAATAGCTGGAATCAGGATGAGTCTATTCTCATCCCAGCTCAAGGTTTAGTATAGCTATCTTCTCACCCCAGGCAGAGAGGCTGCAATGGCTGGTCCTGCAGGGCCAGGGTCAGGGCGCAGGATTGAAAAAGGTTCATTTTTCCGCCCAGGGCCTTATAGGCGGTCTTGCGCGCCACTTCCGGATGATTATTGTGCTCAGAAAGATGGGCCAGGACCAGGAAGGCCGCCTGCCCGTCGTAATCGGTGGCAAAGAATTCGGCCAGCGCCGCATTTGAAAGATGCCCCACGCGGCTCATCACCCGCTGTTTCACCATCCATGGATACGGTCCATTCCGCAGCATTTCCAGATCATGATTGGATTCAATCATCAGCCCGTCACAGCGCCGCAAATGGTCTTTCACGCTATAAGGCAGATACCCCAGATCAGTGACCACGCCAATCTTCACGCCGTCGGCTTTGAAGGTGAAGCCGCATGGATCAACCGCATCATGCGGGATGGTAAACGCCGTGACCGTGATGTCGGCAACATTGAAGCTGCGTCCAACAAGAAAATGTTCGCGGTGCTCCAGCCTGGCCGGCTTGCCTTCAGGATCTTTCGTCGACCGCCGCCAGCTCTGGTAGGTGGCTTCAGTGATGTAGACCGGGATTTTCAGCTTGCGCGCCAGCACCTGCAGTCCGGCCACGTGGTCCTGGTGCTCATGCGAAATCACAATCGCTTTGAGCTTTTGCGGGTCTTCGCCCGCGGTCTTCATCCGCTTGAGCGTTTCCCGGCAGGAGATGCCCGCGTCCACCAGGATGCTGGCCGTGGAACTGGAGAGCACGGTTGAGTTTCCTCTGCTCCCGCTCGCCAAGACTGTCATGCGCATCGCCACTGAATTGCAGCATAGCGTTTCTTCGCCCCGCAGGGGAGTAGCAAATTAGTTAACAGGAGGAAAAGCGGTGAACCGTAATATCTCAATGAACACGGACCAGTAAGATTGCCAACATCGCCGAAATTGCCAGGATTGCCAAAATCTGAAAATGGATGGACCCTGCCGCTGATTGAATAGCGCCTTGTCCATCGGCGCCGGACAGGCCGAATATCACTACTCTGCGGCCATATCTTTGCATGGCGGCTAAATTACAATAGGGCTGCACTCATTTTTCTGGAGGGGAACCATGGACCCGCTTTCTGGAACCTTCGCCGCGCGGCGCAATGAAGACATCGCGCTGGACATGATGAAGTTCATCGCATCGACAACGAATTACGGTAAAACGGCGGCGACCAGCGCGGGCTTCCACGGCGGCGCGGAGAACAAGTCAGAGGACTACGCCACCCAACTGCTGGAGCTCTATAGCCGCTGCCTGGAAACGGTGAATGGCAAGAAGTAGCCGAAACATACGTTTCCGATCAAAATACAAGTTTTGCGCCCGTGGCGTCTTTGCCGCACCATGGCAAGTTGGGCTTTCTGATTCACTGTTTAAAACCTGGGCTATCGCGCCTTTCAAAAAGCGACTGCACATTCAACGGCAGCCGAGCACCCGGCACAGGTGACGGCTGAACAGCAAGCTGTTCCCCAAGGATTTCCACCGCCTGCGAATGGTCTTGCGCCATAATGCGAGCCAGCCGGTAATGTTTGTTCTCAGTCTTGAAGATAAGCCGGCTCGGATAGGACGAGGCTTCAGCCTCCACCAGCCGGGTTACCAGAGAAGCCACAACATGCAACTTGGCATCGCGCAACGCCATCAGGCCGGCGCCTACGATTACAAATTGATAGTGACCGGGCTTGAATGTCCGGTTGCCAATGTTGAACTTGAATGGCACGTCGGCGTTGAATGCGTTATACGTCCGCGCCTGTGCCGCTGCGGTTGGCCAACCGGAAAATAATGCGGCCGCCAGCAAGATTAAATGCAACAAATACTTCATTTCCATCTCCAGTAATCCCCGGAATTGAGCGCGGAAACGCGATGGGCCGGCAAACGGTCTCCAAGGAGAGGTGAGTCCCCCCGTCTGCCGTCTCATCGCAAGTTACCTGCACTTGCGGATTGGAGTCATTTGGCAGGGCATGAGAATTATTGTTTGTTTTCATCAAACCAATGAATTACGCTCATAGAGATAAAAGCCCATGGAAATCAAACTGGAAATACGGCATTTGAAACTACTGGCCGCCGTGGCGGAGACCGGCACCGTGACGGAAGCGAGCAAGCGTCTGCACCTTACTCAGTCGGCGCTGAGCCACCAGTTGCGCGACGCGGAAGAAAGGCTGGGTGCGCCGCTGTTCCTGCGCCTGGGCAAAAGAATGGTGCTGACCGCCGCGGGCGAAACGCTTCTTTCCTCAACCCAGCGCGTGCTGGAAGAACTGGCCCATGCGGAGAAGGCCGTAGCTGACACCACGGGAGAGACGCGCGGCGTGATCCGGCTCAGCACGGAGTCTTACACCTGCTATCACTGGCTGCCTCCGCTGATGGCTGACTTCCATAAGAAATTCCCCGGCGTGGAAATCCGCATCAACGCTGACGTAACAGCTGAAGCCGTGTGCGCGCTGATTGAAGGCAAGCTGGACGTGGCGATCTCGTTCTGCTCCGGGCCGGTCAAAAAAGGGCTGCGGCAGATGGCGCTGTTTGATGACGAAATGCTGCTCACCATGTCGCCCAAACATCGGCTGGCGCAGATGGACTGCGTGCGCCCCGAGGACCTGGCGGGTGAAACGGTGCTGATCTACCCGCCGCGCTCGGAAAGCACCCTGCTCACGCACGTGATGCTGCCCGCTGGCGCCGCCCCGGGACGCGTGATTGAGATTCCGCTGACAGAAGGATTGATTGAGCTTGCCGCCGCTGGCAGCGGCGTGGGACTGCTGGCATCATGGGCCGTAGAGCCGGATGTCCGGGCAAAAAAGGTGATAACCAAATCAGTCGGGCCGCATGGACTGCATCGGACCTGGTATGCGATGACGCTGAAGGACCAGCAGCATCCGGAATATCTGGAAGAGTTTTTGGGATTGTTAAAGTCGGCGTCGCCGTTTAAGAGGAAGAGGGCGTAGAAGAGATCGTGGCATCGCGTGATCGAAGGAATCAGGTGGTTGGCCGCCGCGGCTATCAAAAAGGCAGGGCGTTGTAATGGATTTGGCATTTATCATTAATTCGCGATGCCGCCGCCCTCCACTCCCCAGACCCTTCTCATTGACGCCGATGACACGCTCTGGGAAAACAACGTCTACTTTGAACAGGCCATTGCCGATTTTGTGGAGCGCCTAAACCATCGGCATCTCTCGCCGGAGCAGGTGCGGGCTTTTCTTTATGAAGTGGAGCGCGAGACGATTCTGGAGCGCGGCTATGGATCGCACAGCTTTGCGCATTCGCTCGTTGTCTGCTTTGAACGCCTGTCACAACAGCCGGTCACTCCGGAACTGCATGAATTTATCTGGGGCTTCGCCCACAAGGTATCAAGCTATCCCATTGAACTGATCTCCGGCGTGGCGGAGACGCTCGACTATCTGGCCCGGCGCGGCCATCACATGGTGGTGATGACCAAAGGCGATTTTACCGAGCAGTCCGGCAAGGTGGAGCGTTCCGGCGTTAAGGAGTACTTTGCCGCCGTGGAGATCGTGGCGGAGAAAAATGCTCCTTCTTATCGGCAGATTGTCGCCAAATACCAGTTCGAACCCGCGTTGACCTGGATGGTCGGCAATAGCCCCAGGTCAGACATCAACCCCGCGCTGGCCGCCGGAATCAACGCCGTCTTTGTGCCGCACAATCTCACCTGGGCGCTGGAACATGAGACAGTGAATCCCGTACCGGACGGCGTGCGGCTGCTGCAGGTGGAGAGGTTCAGTGATCTGCAGCAGCATTTCTAGGTCGAATAAATTGCCTGACAGCTACAAGAGATAAAGAAAGCGCGCTATTTTCCGTGCTTTTCCCGCTCTATAGGCAGAGGAGCAAAACGGGAATCCGGTTTCGTGGTAAAAGGCCGGACCTCGCGCGCCTTGGTCGGCTC
>DATBCN010000461.1:0-1866 GCA_036270475.1 Candidatus Angelobacter sp.
TCACGCAGATGATTGAGGATCTTTTCTTCCGTATAGGTATCCACGCTGGAGAGCGCATCATCCAGGACAAGAATGCGCGGATCGCGAATAATGGCGCGGGCAATCGCACTGCGTTGTTTTTGTCCGCCGGAAAGCGTGATGCCGCGTTCGCCTACCAGCGTGCTGTAGCCTTCAGGAAAGCCCTCAATATCAGCCGCGATGTTGGCGGCTTCAGCAGCGTTTGCGACTTGTTCGTTCGTGGCGCTTTCCACGCCGAAAGCAATATTCTCGCGGACGGTGTCACTAAAGAGAAAAGTTTCCTGGGGAACAAAGCCAATGTTCTGGCGCAGGGTTTCCAGCGGATATTCACGAATGGGTCGGCCATCGATCAAGAGGGAACCGGGCGCTACGTCATAGATGCGAGGCAGTAGATTTACCAGCGTGGTCTTGCCGGAGCCAGTCGGGCCAACAATTGCCAGGCTGCTCCCGGCGGGAATTTTGAGGTTCACGTCTTTCAATACCGGCACGCCGTTGTAACTGAAATCAAGATGGCGAAATTCAATATCGCCGCGAATTGTCGCAGCGTTTTTAAGGTCGGGCGCGATCTTAAGATCAGGAGCCACCTGGGCATCGGTAATTTCCGGCTGGGCGCGCAGGATTTCATCAATGCGTCCCATGGACGCGGTGCCGCGCTGAAAAATGTTGATGACCCAGCCCAAAGCGATGATCGGCCAGGTAAGCATCATGATGTAGGTGTTGAAGGCCACAAAGTCACCCAGGCTGATGCGGCCCATAAGCACTTCACGACCGCCAAGCCACAGCACCAGCACCAGGGCAAACCCCAGCAGCAGCTCCAGCGTGGGCCACAGCATGCCAGTCAGGCGGGCCAGGGGCAGGCTTCGGTTTACATATTCCTGATTGGTCTTTTCAAACAGGGAAATCTCGGCTTCTTCCTGTGCGTAAGCGCGGACCACGCGTGCGCCGGAAAAATTCTCCTGGGCGCGGGCGGAGATATCGGAAAATTGCGCCTGAATTTTTTCAAAGCGCTCATGGATCTTGCGGCCGATGTATTGCACAATGATGCTGGCGATGGGCAGCGGCGCAAAGGCATACAGCGTGAGCTTGGGACTGATGCGCCACATAAACACCAGCGCCACTGCGGTAAACACCAGCGTATTTGCCGTATACATAATGGCCGGCCCAAGCAACATGCGGACTGCGTTCAGGTCATTGGTGGCGCGGGCCATAATGTCGCCGGTGCGGTTCTTCTGGTAGTGCGAGTAAGAGAGAGATTCCAGATGGCCGAAAATATCATTGCGCAGATCGTATTCAATCTCACGCGAGACGCCAATCACGAGCCAGCGGGTAAGGAACTGGAAAATACCCTTGCCCAGCGCCAGCGCCACCAGTAGAGACGAATAGATCAGGATTTTTTGCTGCGTGATGCCGTGCAGGTTTAAATCATCAATGGCGCGGCGGACTACTTGCGGCGACATGACCCACAGGCCGTTGTTGAACAGGACCGTGATCGCGCCCCAAAACAGCGTGACGCGGTACTTGTTGAGATAAGGCCACAGCGGCTTGAGATTTTTGCCCATGAGGGTTAATAGATGATTTTAACAGGCGGAAGGGAGCGGGGAATCGGCAGACTACGATCTCACAGTCGCACTCTACTCGCCAATAGAAAGTCTCGATTACCTCAATAATTCCTTTCTACAGATTCTTTGGAAACTCATCTTGCCATAAATGCGGTTTGCAATATGATGGCGTCCCCAATCCGATTTGCCAGGCGGAGCGAAAATCAATTCTAAGGTCTGGATGATCGGCCAGACTGACCGTCCGCCTTCATCCGCATCCATTTAAACCGAATATAGCTGATCGCTTCTA
>DATBCN010000462.1:0-5477 GCA_036270475.1 Candidatus Angelobacter sp.
TTTTCTGGAATCCCGAACCCCGCAGCTAAGCCGCGAGTTGTGTTTTCCGTTACGCGATGCGCGGGTGAGGGAACCCTATCAACACGATTCAGTTTTAAGGTCATGCCTGAAACTGCTTGATGTCGATAAGCGATCCCTCTCTGCGCTCGGGTTTTAAAAAACCTCGATCACGGCGATCTCCCGATCTTTCACTCCACCACTCCCGCGAACAAATCCGTCTCCATCTCCACTCTTCGCGGCTTGGCGCTATTGGCCAGATGAAAGACTTCAAGACTCTTTCGTTTGCGGATGGTTTCTTCAAAAAATCCAAATAGCGGCTGCTGTGAAGTGTGGAGCTTAAATGCCCCAACCTTGGCTTCAATCTCATGGGGCGCAAGCTCAATGGATGCAGTGGTCGGCGCCAGCGCAACCGGTTGCCGGCCCGGCATGGTGAACAACGCGGTGCCGTAATAGAGCTTTTGTGTTTGGTGGGGTGAAACACCATTCTGCAACTGGTCGGCGAAGCGGTTGGTGCGTTCCGCCCAGTGGCATGCCATCGTCGCAAAAACCGAGACCATGGAGTGGTCCGGGTGCGCGGTAATTGCGCCTTCCGTTCCCATCGTCATCAAAATATGCGGACGCAACTTGCGGACCCGCAGCGTCAGGTCAGCAACCGCCGTATAAAAATCCTGGCGGTCAAGCTTCCCATCAGGATAGTCAAGCACGGTGCTGTGGCTGACTTTCAGCAGTTTGCAGGCAGCGTCAAATTCCTTGCGCCGGGCAGCGGCAAGCTCTTCGTCTGACCTGGCCCCGCCGCGATGCGTGGCGGCCTGCCCTGGAGTAAGGCAGATCACGTGGGTTTCCACGCCGCGTTCCGCGTAGCGCAGCAGTGTCCCGCCAAAGCTGCTTGCCTCATCGTCAGGATGGGCGGTAATACAGAGCAAGCGAAGCATCTTTTTTCTCTCTATCCTTCTCTCATCAGGTGGAGCTTCTTGTGTATCACGGCGCGGCCCGTCCGCGCCATATTAGGGAGCCAAAGGCAGGACCGCGTATGAAATCGCGTCGTTTCACCCGCAGCGGATTGCTTCTCTTCTTTGCCGCTATCTGTATGGCTGCTTTTGCCGGCGGTCCCGGATTAAAATCCGGTCCTGGCCTGCGCTCTACCATGCCCGCCGGATATGACGCCATCATCCTCAAGCCCTCGGGTGAAACGCTATCGCTCCTCGGACTCATTGAGTGCCCTGAGCTTGAAGGCGCGCAGCACGTCTCCGAAGGTTTCAATGCGCGGCTCATCTCCGCCAGCGGCGAGACGATCCATGAATTCCCGCGGCATTTCAGCGTTCGTGTGACGGCGTCACTCAGGAAGATCTTTCTAGAAGGCCCGGTTGCATCGGTCTCTCTGCCGGATGGTCCCCGCGAACTCCTGCTGCATCTCAAGTTCCGTGTCCGCGCCTATCATGCGCTGGAATCACGCGAAATTGCCGCTGAATCCATTGAAATGATCGGCATGCCCGCGGATGTGCCTTATGACGAGCGCGTCTATCGCATCAATATCAATGCTGCAAATATCCCGATCACGGACCGCCTGGTGATTGAGGTGCTCTCACCACAAGGTGAAAGGCTCACGCATTTTCCTTTTAGCCTGCTTTAGGTTTTGACCGGAGCAGGTGCATTCGCGGCCTGCCATGCCGGGTCCATCTTCCTGGTGTCTGCGATATTGGGGGCCCCGGTTCGCGAATCAACGGTTCGCGGGTCTTCTTTTCTAGTATCCGCTGCCCGCTGGTTCGCTGTCAGTTCCGGAACTGGCTGTGCGGTTGCAGCCGGCATCCATTGCCGGATCTGCGGCATGGCGGCCCGTGTGGCTACTTCTCCACATTTGATCAATGCCGGTGCGCGGACAAAATCGTCATAGGCAAATTCGCCAATTTCCGGTTGCAGCACAATGTCTGAAGCGGCCTGCCATGGTCCGCACATGCGTTCCTGGGCAATGGAAAAACACTGTCCAATCACGTCAAATACGTGGCGTGGTCCGCCTGGCTTTACCCAGTGCGCGGCCAGGTGGACGGAGATCACTCGCTCCGCTCCCATATCACGCAACGGCATGGCTGGAACGGAGTGGGCCAGCAGGCCATCCACTAGAAGTCGTCCTTCAATTCTTACCGGCTGAAACATTCCCGGATAAGCGCAGCTTGCCCGCACCGGATCAATCAGGTCGCCTTTGGTAAACACGGCGGCTTCGCCGGTAATAATGTCGGTGGCGGCCACGGCCAGCGGGATACGCAACTCTTCAAAGGTTTTGCAGCGGAGCACCTTACGCAGGAAAACGGCCATTTTGTCATTGCTGAAAAGGCCAAAACGGGAGATGCTCCATCGGGAAAAGTCCTTGAACCGCACCAGAGCGGCCACTTCTTCCAGCTCCTTGGCGGAGATGCCGCTGGCATACGCTGCGCCGATTACCGATCCCACGCTGGTTCCGGCGATAAAATCCACTGGAATGCCTTCTTCTTCCAGCACTTTCAACACGCCAATGTGGGCCAGTCCGCGGGCAAATCCTCCGCCCAGCGCAATTCCGACCTTCGGCGGGCGGGGTGCTTCGACTGGCGTTTCCGCAACAGGATGCCGCGCAAGTTCGCGTCCCAGGGCCCGCACAGACCGTACGATCTTATTCAGCGGATTCTTCACCGGCGCTCCTTAAGCTGTTACTTCCCGCACCAGCTCTGCACCTTCTATCGTAAGATGCTGCTTTGCTCCAAATGTTGCATTATTGATGTAAACGGAGCAACAACATCTATAGTTTCACTTTATTTTTCACCAAAAGCGAGGGACAAATTTCAGTACCTTGGTAATCTAAATCTGGTCCGGGAATGGGGCCAAAAAACACGTAGTAACAGTCTTCTTTTCTTCATTTTCTGCCATGCGGCAGGGTGGTCTTTTTTTAGGAAAAATGCTGCGAGAATTCTCTTCCGGCGCGCTGGTTTTGCGCCACATGCAAAAACAATGGTGGGTGGCCGTGATTGAGCCGGGCAGGGAAGGCGAGCCTGACGACCGCAAGCACGTAGTCGCGCTGCCCAAAGGCAATATTGATTCCGGCGAAAAGGCCGCGGAAACCGCGCTCCGTGAAGTCCGTGAAGAAACCGGCCTGACTGCCACGCTGATAGCCAAACTTGGCGACATCAAATATGTATACACGCGCAAGTGGGCCGGGAATGAAAAGGCGTTCAAGGTGGTGTCGTTCTTTCTTACCCGATATCAGTCCGGCCAGATCGATGACATTACAGAAGAGATGCGCCGTGAAGTCCGCCGCGCCTATTGGATTCCGCTGGCGGAAGCCCCCGGCAAACTCAGCTATAACGGCGAACGCCAGATGGCCGAAAAAGCCATTGAATACGTGGACGCGCATTCCGGCGAACTGGCTTGAGAGCAGATGTGAATGAACGTTTCAAACTTAAAATTTTAATTTTTAAATTTTAAATCTCTTGCGAAAGCAGTTGGTCTCCCATGCGCTCATTTACGAACCTTTTAATCAGTTTCATCTGCGTTCATCAGCGGTAAGGTTTTTCTTTTTCCGATCACCGATCACGTTGCGATCACCAGAGCACCCGATCTAAAATCCCCATTAAAGATCGTGGACCGTAGGCGCCCTCGCCTGCGAACACCTCTTGCAAGAGGTAAAACATGCCGCAAGGTTATTACCTGCCCTATATCGCCGAATCAGACGAGCCTTACTGGCACTATGGATTTGGTCAATTGTCCCGTCCGCCCGCCGGGACCATTCCCCAGGGCGGCATCGTATACGTGCAACGGCCGCCGGACAGCCTAGGCACCCACCAGAGCGCCTATCTCGACGGTGTCGGCCGCGTCCTGATCAAAATTGGCAACTTCCGGCCTGCCCCGGCCCTGATTACCAACAGTTGATTTGTCAAAGATCAGGTTCCCGGGCCGCCTGGGCGGCCCGGGGTTCGGTGAATCGCGCGTTGGAAGGGAGCGCGAAGGACCAGAGCCAGAGCAGTTTGCCATATGTTCGCTACAGAATCAAGGACGAAAGTAGCCAATCATAAATTCGTATAACCTGCAGGGACTTTTTTTACCGGCCCTGGCACGGCCGGTTTTGTTAACTACTTGGTAAATTTTCCGCCTACCCCACCCCCATTCAAGACGTTTTGTTGCAAACAAACGTCAAACCCCAATTCGACAAGGCTGTCATAAGGCAGTCGAAGCTCTTTTCCAGCCCAATTTCACTGCTCAAACCGCTATCAGTTTTTTCGGAACTCGACTTGCGAATTTTACTCTTTGGTTAACACCCTGGTCGGGACCTGACGCCAACGCATTTCTTCGGTTTTCAAAAAGCTTGCTGCCAGATCATTGGGCGATCAACGCAAAATGCCATTTTATCCTATTTTGTTCGCCATGTCAATCTAAAAATAGCCGTTTTGTAGTATAGTGTGACGGCTTACGGCTGTGTTCCGGATAGGATGACTCTAGCGCGTTTGTAAGGACTCATCTCGCCTCGTTTGCGAAAAGACGAGAGAGCGCCTGTTACAGTCATCGCGCTTTCACCACCTGTGCCGTTTCATCTCTTGGGAAAGCTGAAGAGCTCCACGAGCGTCCTCACGCGCTCTTTCCGGCGGCTGGGCGGAAATCGCTTGGTTCTTGTTAGCTCAGCGACACCATGGAGGCTCGCCCAAAACAGTTCCGATAGGACCTCTGCCTTCGAGCTCTGCCCCGGAAACAACTCCAGGAATTGGGAAAATGCGAATCGCAACTCCGGAGGAGTAGCCGGGTCATCGAAGGGTACGCTCAGGCTGAGTGAAAACATCACTTCATACAGTGCGGGTGAAGACGCGGCGAACTCCAGATATGCGGCTGCGACCGATTCGGCCGTATTTCCGCGCTTCACCCGTTTCCGTGCCTTTTCCAAAGCCAGGCCCAACTCCTGGAAACCCTGGATAGCAACCGCGGCGAGAATCCCTTCGCGGCTTCCAAAATGAGCGTAGAGGACGGGTTGGCTGTAGGAAATTTCGTCGGATAGCCGCCGAACGGTTACGTTGGACCACCCATCAAGCTCCGCGATTCGTCGTGCGGCACTGATAATCTGTGCCCGGCGGGCCTGCTTGTCACGCAGTTTTCGTTCCGCGATTCGGTTCGCTGCCGGCGTCGTTGCCATAGGTAGAAAGTATAGCACCGCTAGAGTCACACTGGCGGACGGTGAAACTTTCCGGAACGTCTCACATCATATATAGCGTTGCTAGTTTTTATAGCAAGGAGACATTTTATGAATAACGTTATCCCGCTTTCTGTAGCTGCTCTCATTGCTGTGGGGATCATGGTTATCGGTTGTTTCTACCTTGTATCCCCGGAACGAATCTCAGGATCATTTGGTCTAAAGCCGCCTGCATCCGATGCTGACACTCGTGCATGGCTGCGTCCTAAAGGAATTCGGGACATCGCGTCCGGATTGGTCGTGCTGACCATGATGCTGACTGCGGACACGCGGATGG